>JAYEOL010000022.1 GCA_034722995.1 Candidatus Cloacimonadota bacterium
TAAAATACTTGACATAACAATCTGATTGTATAAGTAGAAACTAAAATTGCGGGGGCGTAGTTCAGTTGGTTAGAACGCTAGCCTGTCAAGCTAGAGGTCGCGAGTCCGAGTCTCGTCGCTCCCGCCATTGAAAAATTACTACAGTTCAGTTGGTTAGAATGTCCTGACAGGTCGGAAAGGTCGTCCCGATTTGTTAATCGGAATTGCTCCGCCTTTTTTTACAAACCAGAACAATAAAACATTGACATCAATTTCTGAACAGAAGATTTTTTTTATATGAAGAATATTCTTTTAACCAATGATGATGGAGTTTTTGCAGAAGGCATCGGAGAGTTGTCAAGAATTCTGGAGAAAAAATATAATATTACCATTGTTGCTCCAGATAGAGAAAGAAGTGCTGCATCACATTCCTTGACTTTGCATCATCCACTTAGAATCGTTAAGGTTGGCAAAAATAAATATGCGATTGATGGCACTCCTACTGATTGTGTGATTTTGGCAATCAATAGCATTTTGAATAATAAACCTGATTTGGTTATTTCGGGAATCAACAACGGACCCAATTTAGGAGAGGATATTCTCTATTCTGGCACAGTTTCTGCTGCGATTGAAGCGATGAATATGGGTTATCCAGCGATTGCTGTTTCATTGGCATCTTATCAAAAAGGAAATTTTGCCGATTGCTCTGCCATCGTTGATTTACTTCTTAATAAAGATTTAAAATCAATACTTTCACCAAAAACTATTCTTAATGTCAATATACCACCTTTATCAATAAATGAAATTAAGGGGATTAAACTAACAAAACTAGGACACCGTATTTATTCTGACTTTATTGAAGAAAGAACGGATCCACGAGGCAAACAATACTTTTGGATTGGAGGACAGATTCCTGAATGGTCAGAAGATGGCGAAACGGATTTTGATGCTATAAAAGCCGGATATGTCTCAATTACCCCTGTAAATATTGATATGACAAATTATTCATATTTCCCCAAAATAGAAAATTGGATTAAGAGAAAATTTCAATCATAGCAAGACAAATAAATACTGATTTTTAGTATCTATCAGAGTATAATTATGGATTTTTTCAAAGAGCGAGAATTAATGGTTGAGCATCAAATCAGAGCTCGTGGTATTCATAATAGGCGGTTGTTAAAAGCTTTTTTGAAAGTTGAAAGACATCTTTTTGTCCCAAAATCTATGACTCAGTTTGCATATTATGACCACCCTTTAAGTATTGGTTATGGGCAAACAATATCACAGCCTTATATTGTTGCTTTAATGATTGAGTTGTTAGAATTAAATGAGGATGATATAGTTTTAGAAATTGGAACTGGGTCAGGTTATCAAACTGCTTTATTGGCAGAATTATCTAAATATGTTTATTCAATTGAAAGGATAGAACCATTGGCAAGAAGTGCTGAAGAAAGATTAAGGAAATTGGGCTATAAGAATATTATTATAAAGGTTGGCGATGGAACACTTGGCTGGACACATAGCGATTTTTCAATGAATGAAAATGTGCTGAGCAATTATAAAGAAGTTGACATAAAGTTTGATGCTATAGTCGTTTCCGCCGCAGCACCAGAAATGCCTCAGAAATTGATTGAACAGCTTGCTGATAATGGAAGAATGGTAATTCCGTATGGTAAGCACTTCTCACAAGATTTGTTAAGAATTTCAAAAAGAAATAATAAAATTAAAAGAGAAAATTTTGGTGGTTGTATGTTTGTTCCCCTTATTGGAGAACATGGATGGAAGCAGTGAAAAGGTTTATACTTTTATTTGTTTTACTTGCTTTTTTGTCCAATATTCTTCTTTGTGAAATAGAAAAAGAAACAGACATAAAGAAGCAAGCGAAAGTTTCAGAGTATTTAGAAAAAAGGAATTTCTCTAAGGATGCGATAGTTATTGCTCTTGCTACTCTTCCGATTTTTGAATTAAGACTTGCTATTCCCTTTGCAATAAATCATCCTGAATTTAAAATGTCATGGCATAAATCATATTTATTAGCAATAATTGGTAATTTTTTGCCAATTCCATTTATTTTGTTGATATTGAGATATGGGATTAAACTTTTGACACGAATTCCAATTCTAAAAAGATTTTTTGATTGGCTTTTTGCAAGAACTCGGAGAAAAGGGGCAGTTGTCCAGAAGTATGAAGAATTGGGACTAATATTATTCGTGATGATACCACTTCCTATAACAGGAGCCTGGACAGGAAGTATCGCTGCTTATCTTTTTGGTATTAAGTTTGTTCCATCTTTGATATGTATCTTGATAGGAATTTGTCTTGCAGGAGTTATTGTCACTATTCTTAGCTTGTTTGGAATATGGGGAGCTGTAATTGCTACTGCAGTTTTGATTATATTATTTGTTATCTGGATTGTTAATAGTATTAAAAAGCGACCAATACAGAACCCAGAGAAACAGTAGGAGAAAAAAAATGAAGAGATTTAAAAAGAAGAATTTAAAAAGTATCAATGAAGAAAAGGAGTTGATTAAATTCTTATCCAGCGTAGCTTTATTTGAAAATCTTACTCACAATGAAAGAAAAAACTTAAGGCAATATATATATGTGAGAAATTTCAAAGCTGGTGAGCAAGTATTTAAGAGAGGTTATCCTAATGTAATATGTTATATTGTTAAAGAGGGAGAGCTTAATGTTTATTTAGAAATAGAAGATAAGTCGCATGTTTTGAATACACTTTATCCATTTGACTTTTTTGGTGAAATTGGCTTGTTCTTGGACGAAAAGCGCACAGCATCTGCTGTCGCAGTTAAAGATTCTGTTTTGTTAGGGGTCTCAAAAAAGGACTTAGCAAATTTTATTGATAGATTTCCCAGAGCTGGTACTAAAATACTTTACAAATCTGGAGAAATTCTTAGCAAGCACATTATAAAACTGAACAAGGAATTAATTGAAGGGAAAGAAAAGTAATATGGCAATAGAAAGAGCAAAGGTTATCAGGTGGATACTATTCGCCGTTTGCGTTGCTTTGACTGTAGCGGCTATTCTTTTTTATAGATTTATTATCTCATATCTTATTGTAGCTTTTATAATATCTTATTTGATTTCACCAATTATCAATTATGCTGAAAAGTATCATATCCCACGCACACTATCAATCTTAATAGTTTATCTTGTTATTGCTATGCTTATTGTACTTATGATTTATGTTGTGATTCCTCAAATACGAGATCAGGGTGTAGATCTTTCAAGTAATTTTAAGGAATTACTGAAAAATCCTGAAGCCCTTAGTTTAAAGTCCTTGGGTTTGGAAAAGGTATCTAATTCTATTGACCGATTGGCAGAAAAATTTCCGTTTTTAGGAATTGAAAAATATGAATTACTTGTAAGTGAAAGATTAATAAAACTATTTGAACAAATTCCACAAATTTTATTTAAATCAATAAGTAGCATAATTAATATATTTGCTTTCTTAATTATTGTACCTGTTGTCTGTTTTTTTATGTTAAGAGACGAAAGAGTTTTCTTGAGAAATATTTTTTCAAAGATCAGCAATCGTTATTTTGAATTCTGTCTTCATCTTTTTGAAAAGATAGAAGAAAGTTTTGGCAAATTCTTTAGAGCTTTATTATTAGAGACTATACTTGTCGCTCTAATGTCAGTTATAGGTTTACTTATTCTCGGTATCCCTTATGCATTGATACTTGGTATAATTGTAGGTCTTGCGAATCCTATAAAGTATTTTGGTCCATTTATCGGAGCTATCCCAACTATGTTTGTAATTCTAATTGGTCCCACCCCTGATATTTATTTGATATGGGTCACAATAATGTTTTTCATTGTTCAACAGATAGATAGTTTAATATTATTTCCCTGGCTTGTTGGCAGAAGTATAGATATGCACCCTCTTTTGGTATTGTTAACAGTAATTGCCGGTGGATATGCTTTTGGTATATTAGGTATGCTTTTTGCTGTTCCAGTTGTTTTCTTAATAAAAACAATTGTTCAGGTTTCTGCCAAAAGTTTAAAACAGTTTGAGATAATATAACTAATGAGGTTCGTATTTTAAAAATATAGAGGTGTAGGATTAATTAGAAATTTTATTAATTTAGGAATAAATTATTTAAAGGAATATAAAATTCTATTTCACCCATTCAAATTGTTGACAGTTAAGAAATAGATTTTAGTTTATGTATAATTTATATATTTAAGAAAATAATCGCAGTATATTATAGGAGGATTATAAATGTATCAAGGTGGAAAAGGTATACAAGAGATATTAAAGCAAGCACAGAGAATGCAAAAGAGAATTCAGGAAAGTCAGGAGGAGCTTTCAAATAAAGTAATTGAAGCTTCTTCCGGTGGTGGAATGGTAAAGGTATCCCTGAACGGTAATCAAGAGATACTCTCATTAAAAATTGATAAGGAAGTTGTTAATCCCGATGATGTGGAAATGTTAGAAGACCTGATAGTTGCAGCTATTGAACAGGCAAGACAAAAGGTTAAAGAAATGATTGAGTCTGAGATGTCAGGTTTGACTGGTGGTATTAAAATTCCAGGATTAAGTTTATGAAGTTTGAAGGAAATTTAGATAAATTAAAGGACGGATTTAAACAGCTTCCAGGAATAGGGGAAAAGACTGCAGAAAGACTCGCTTTCCATCTTATAAGTGGGGATAAACAATCCGCATTAGATCTTGCAAACTTAATTAAAGAGTCTATTAACTCTATTAAAAGATGTGAAATTTGCAATATGCTTTCTGAGGAAAGTCCTTGCTCCTTTTGTAAAGATGAAACACGATTAAAAAATGTTTTATGCATCGTTGAAAAAACTCAGGATGTTTATTTAATTGAAAATACAAGCGAATATAAAGGCAGATATTTTGTCCTTGGAAATTTAATTTCTCCCCTTAATGGAATAGGACCAAAGCAAATTAATTTCCCGAAATTACAAAAGATAATAAGTCAAGGTGATATTACTGAATTGATTTTAGCACTTAATCCAAGCAGTAATGGTGAAACTACAATGTCATTCATCACATCAGAACTTAATGGCAAGAACCTAAAAATCACCAGATTAGCAACAGGACTTCCTATTGGTGGAGATATTGAGTTTATCAGCTCAAAAACCTTAGCAAGCGCAATTAAAAATAGAAATGAAATAAAATAGAAATTACTATTTTGAATTTAACGACAGAATGGAGATTATGTTATGGCATCAACAGCAGATTTCCGAAATGGAATGATAATTAATTTCAAAAACGATTTATATGAAATTGTAGAATTCTTACATGTAAAACCAGGGAAAGGTGGAGCATTTGTAAGAACAAAACTCAAAAATGTCAAAACTGGAGCTGTGATTGATAATACATTTCGTGCAGGAGAAAAAATGGAAGAAATCCGTCTTGAAAAGCATAAGATGGAATATCTTTATTTTGATGGAAGTAATTATGTCATTATGAATCCTGTTACATACGAGCAAATTGAGATAGCAGAAGATTTCTTGGGAGATAAAAAGTTGTATTTTAAAGAAAATATAGAAATTGCTGTTTTAACAATTGGTGATGAGATAATCAGTGTTGAATTACCTACTACTGTAAACCTGAAAGTAACTGAATGTGAACCAGGAGTAAAGGGTGATACGGTTTCGAGGTCTACAAAAGGTGCATTATTGGAAACAGGTTTGAAAGTTAATGTTCCAATGTTTGTAAATCAAGGGGATGTTGTAAAAATAGATACTCGTACAGGAGAATACATAGAGAGGGTTAAGTAATTATTATGAATTCAGTTCTTGAACCAAAATATTGTATCAAATGCGGAAGCCTTCTAAAAGATAAAAAAGAAGGAGACATAACAAGAAAATGGTGTCCTGATTGTGGATGGACATATTATGAGAATCCTGTTCCTGCTTCTGCTTGCGTTGTCCTGAATGAGAAGAATGAGATTTTGCTTATAAAAAGAAAAGTTGAACCTTCTGCCGGCAAATGGGCGCTTCCAAGTGGTTATGTTGAGATTAATCAGAATCCTGCAGAATGCTCTGTTGCAGAATTAGAAGAAGAAACTGGATTAAAAGGCAAAATCAAAAAATCATTGGGATATTTTGTGCAAGAATCTCCCATTTGTAAAAGAGTTATCTCTTTTGGATTTTATTTAGAAAAAATAGGTGGAAAACTAAAGCCAGGTGATGATGCTCTTGAGGCAAAATTTTTTACTGTCTCAAAAATGCCGTATTTACCATTTTCTTCTCATAGAAGGTTTATTGAGATAATCAAAAAGGAAGAAGGAATCTTATGAAAGAAAAGAAAGATATTAAAGAAAATCTAAATATAGATAAAAATGAAAGTAAAAAAATTTACGATTTGCTTAGAAAGCGAGTTAGAAAATCTGCTACTAATTATGTTGGTAAAAGGTATATAAAATTTATAGAATATGTTCTGCTTATTCCAGATTTTTTTATGCTCTTATGGAGATTGATGCTTGATAAAGAAATAGGAAAAGAGAAAAAATTATTTATTGGAGCTATCACTGCTTATGTACTCCTTCCTATTGATTTGATTCCTGATTTTATACCAGTAATTGGTTTTGTGGATGATTTGGTTCTAATTGCGATTGGCTTGAACACCATTTTTGTAAAAACAGATAAAAAGATTTTACAAAAGCATTGGAGTGGTGAAGGAGATATTTTAGAAAGGATTCAATCAATTATAAAACTTGGGAATGATATTTTGTCAAACAGAATAATTGGTAAGATAACTCGTTGGGTGAACAAAAGAGCGGGAATAAAGTAGCAGTTAGCAGAAGCAGCGGCAGTAAAGAACGAGGTAAAAAATGTTAGGGGGCTTTGAGGATTTAAAGGTTTACCCCGTTGGATACTAAATTGCATTTTAACCCATATTTATAGTAAAGAATTCTATATCCAACGGGGTAAACCAAATGGCTTATGAGTTAGCTATGGAAATTTTTAATATATCAAAATCATTCCCAAAAGAAGAAATTTATGCCTTAACTGACCAAATCCGGCGTTCTTCACGTTCAGTTTGTTCGAATATAGTAGAAGCTTATCGCAAAAGACGTTATCCAAAGTATTTTACTTCAAAAATTACAGATGCAGATGGAGAAGCCAGTGAGACTATAGTCTGGATAAATTTTGCAAAAGACTGTAGTTATATTTCTAAAGGTATTTATCAAACTTTAACTAGAAGATATGGTGAAGTTGGAAAAATGTTAGGTAGCATGGCTAATCATCCTGAGCGGTTCATCCCCGATAAATAAATACAGCTGCCCCCCTTCTAACTGCTACTGCTAACTGCTACTGCTACTTCCATTTAATCAGTAACTTACGCTAAAGGGGAAACATTATCTTATCTTATTAATGTGTTAATAGTGAAATCTATGAAATTAGTTCTTGCAACTAAAAACAAAGACAAAATACAAGAGATAAAATCCCTTTTACAAGATTTAAACATAGACATTTTAACATTCAAAGATTTTGACTCTTTTCCTGATACAATTGAAGATAAGCTAACATTAGAAGGTAATGCGGGGAAAAAAGCTCAAGCAATTTGGCAAAATTTCAAACTCCCTGTTTTGGCTGACGATACAGGTTTATTCGTTGATGCTTTAAATGGCAAACCAGGTGTATATAGCTCCAGATTTGCTGGCGAGAATGCAACATACGAACAAAATAGAGAAAAACTCCTCTATATGTTAAAGGATATCCCAAAAGAAAAACGAACAGCAACCTTTAAAACAGTTATTGTTTTTGTTGACAAAAAAGGTAGCAAATTCGTAGTTAATGGTGAATGCAAAGGTTATATTGGATTTGAAGAAAGAGGCAAAAATGGCTTCGGTTATGATTCTATTTTTTATTATGATAATGTAAATAAAAGTTTTGCAGAACTCTCCTCAGAGGAGAAGAATAAAGTCAGTCATAGAGGTATTGCTCTCAGAAAAATAAGAAGTATAATTGAGGAAAATATTAAGAATATATAAACCACCAAATTATACTAAATAACAAAAAAAATTAAGTTAGAATGAGGAGAAAGGAACAATGAAAAAAATAATTATATTATCCAAGTTGTTACTAATTGCTATCATCCTATTTTCTTTCAGTCTTGCAATAGCAGAGATAATCAATGTACCTAATGACCAGCCGACAATACAAGATGGAATTGATATTGCAGATAATTGCGATACAGTTTTAGTTCAACCTGGCACCTATGTAGAAAACATTAATTATAACGGGAAGAACATCACAGTTGGCTCATTATTCCTAACAACCCAGGATACAATCTATATTTCACAAACCATTATTGATGGTAACGAGGATGGACATGTGGTAGAATTTAGCGGTGGGGAGGATTCAACAGCAATTTTAGCCGGTTTTATAATTACAAATGGATTTGCTTTAAGAGGTGGTGGGATTTTATGTATACTTTCTTCCAGTCCAAGTTTAACAAATGTAGCTATTATTGAAAATACTGCTGTACAACATGGTGGTGGGATTTACTGTATTTGTAGTTCTAGCCCAAGTTTAAATAATGTTATAATAGGTGGCAATACTGCTGTTAACGGTAATGGTGGTGGAGTTTTCTGTTGGGATAATTCTAATCCTATTTTAGGTGATGTTACTATAAGTGGAAATACTGCTGATTGGTATGGTAGTGGTTTTTACTGTAGTGAGTCAAATCCAATTTTAATCGATGTTACTATCATTGGAAATGCAGGTTATAGTGGTGGAATTTGCTGCTTTTCAAATTCCAATCTCAGTTTAACCAACGTTACCATTATAGGAAATGCTGGTTTATATGGTGGTGGCGTTATTTGTGATAATAATTCCAGTCCGAGTTTTACAAATGTTACGATCAGTGAAAATGCTGCAGAATATGATGGTGGTGGGATTTTCTGTTGGGATAATTCCAGTCCCATATTGAGCAATGTTACAATCAGTAAAAATACTGCTGAATATGATGGTGGTGGTATCTACTGTAGAGATTCAAGTCCGATGTTAACCAATGTCACAGTCAGTGGTAATACTGCTTATTATGGGGGTGGGCTCTACTGTGTTAATTCATCTCCCAGTTTAGTAAATTGTATTCTATGGAATGATACTCCCCAAGAAATCTATGTATATTCTGGAAATGTTTTTTCAACTTATTCAGATATTCAAGGTGGCTGGACTGGTGAAGGCAACATAGACGCAGACCCATTATTTGCTGACCCGGAAAATGGAGATTTCCATTTAACATGGGCGAACTTTCCAATACAAGATTCTACTATGTCTCCTTGTATAGATGCTGGTAATCCTGATACAACTGGGCTTAATCTACCACCCTTTGATTTAGATGGAAATCCAAGAATAGTGAATGAAATAATAGATATGGGTGCTTATGAATGGCAAAAGCAAGTTGGAGTAGATGGGTTTGATGAATCTTCAATAGCTACTGGATTATTCCAGAACTATCCTAATCCATTTAGTACTTCGACAACTATTTCATTTAATCTAGCCACGAGGTTACACAAATTCCCCCCATTAGATAGCAAGCATCTAACGGGGCAGGCACGAATAAAGATCTATAATGTAAAAGGACAATTAATTAAGCAATTGTTCCCGATTGCTATCGGGATAAATAATAAATCGTCAATCGAATGGGATGGAAAAGATGAGAATGGTAATCCATTAAGTTCAGGAATTTATTTCTATAAATTGGAAGTTGGAGATAAAATTATTGACATTAAGAAGTGCCTTTTGTTGAAATAGTTGTGAAATGTTAAATAAGAGATATAAACAACATCATAAAAATGAAAATATTTAGTGTCTGTCCGTAAGGTCATTGTTTGTAGAACGACCTTTCCGTCTGGGCGCCGAGACTGACCAAGGTCGTTAATGTAAATAGGCTTTTCATGCCAAAGGCAGATTCCACGGAAAATGTGCCTTAAGAAAACGAGCTTAGAACCTCGTTCTACATTTACGGACAGACACTATTTAATAAGAATTATAGATTTTTGTGAAATTTTATGGCAAAGTTGATTCATTGGAGGTAAAATGCTTAATCAACAGATATTCCGCGAATATGATATCAGGGGAGTGGTTGATAAGGACTTAACAGATATTGTTGTCGAAGACATTGCTTTGAGTTTTGGTACTTATATTCGAAACAAGGATTTAAAGAGCATTGCCCTTGGTAGTGATTGCCGTTTAAGTTCTGATAGATTTCGCCAGATATTCTCTAATGCATTGCTAAAAACCGGCTGTGATGTGGTTGATGTAGGCACTGTACCAACTCCTGTTCTCTACTTTGCAATTGAACATCTAAAAACTGATGGTGGAGTAATGATTACTGGAAGTCATAATCCGCCAGAGTTCAATGGATTCAAACTTTGTGTTGGAACTTTCTCAATTTACGGAAAAGAGATACAAAAAATAAGAGAAATTATTGAAGATGGAGTATATATTGCTGGAAATGGAAAATGTAAACAATATAAAAAAGTAATTCAAGATTATCAGAATTATTTAGTTAATAATTTGAATTTGAAAAGAAAATTGAAGGTTGTGGTAGACTCTGGAAATGCCACGGCAGGTCCAGTTGCTCCGAAACTATTTGAAAGATTGGGATGTGAAGTTATATCTTTATATGAAGACATGGATGGAAATTTTCCCAATCATCACCCTGACCCCACTATTCCTGAATATTTGGAAGACCTGATTTTAACCGTGAAGTCTAAAAATGCCGATACAGGTATAGCATTTGATGGCGACGCTGACCGTATTGGTGTAGTTGATGAAAATGGTAATATTATCTGGGGAGACCAATTATTGATGATATTTGCCAGAGATGTTTTGGAAACAAATTCCGGGTCAATAATTATTTCTGAAGTTAAATCATCTAAGAATCTATATGATGATATTAGCAAACATGATGGTATCCCAATTATGTGGAAAACAGGACATTCGCTAATCAAGCAGAAGATGAAAGAAGAAGGAGCTTTACTTGGTGGTGAGATGAGTGGTCATATGTTTTTTGCTGATAGATATTTCGGATTTGATGATGCAATCTATGCAGCAGGTAGGCTTATGGAAATACTTTCTAAATCTGATTCAAAACTAAGTGAATTACTTGCAGATGTTCCTGAAACATATAATACTCCAGAAATTAGAATTGATTGTCCTGATGAGATAAAATTTGAAGTTGTGGAACAAGTAAAAAGTTATTTCTCAAAAAAGAATTATGATATAAACGATATTGATGGAATGCGTATAACTTTTGATGATGGCTGGGCACTCGTGCGTGCATCAAATACTCAACCGGCTTTGGTCTTAAGATTTGAGAGCACCTCCCAGGAAAGATTAAATGAAATTCAAAAAATGATTACTGAAAAAGTGCAGGAGTTTATTAAATAGAAATCAACAATAGCGTTTGTTACTTTTATTATAAACGATGAATCCTAAAACAGGAAAATAAGTAAAAGGTGATTATTCTTATTTAGGGTTATAAGAATAAATCTTGATATTTAAAATACTATTCTACAATCTATAAAAGGTTGTTCAAAACAACCAATCCAAGTGAAATAGAAAAACAGATTTCACGGGACAGGAATAATAACTAAAAACTTGGAGGATAACATGAAGAGACAAAATTTAAATGCTAATTTATCTGAGACATACAAGCAATTTGGTATGTTAAAATGGAAAATTCTATATTTATTCTTGGTTGCCTTATTATTATCAACACAGCTTTTTGCAGAAAATTGGATGCAACTTTATCCAGAAATTGATGGTCCAGTTGCTGATATGGAATTTTCAGAAATCCCTGGTATTTCTGAATATGGTTTGATTTTTGCTATTGCTGATAGCGGTGGAGGATTAGGATATTTTGATAGTCCTGGAAACTTTAGTATCTTTAATATTGCGACAAATCTGGGAGCAGTTTCTGTTGCACCTGATAATGCAAACAACCGTATTTTCTGTGCTTTTGGCTGTGGAAGTTATAGTGATGGACTCTATGAATTTGATGTTGCTACACATCAATTTGAACTAATAGAATGGGCTTTTAATCCAAATTTTGTAGAAAAACTTGCATCAGGATATTACTTTGGCTTTGGATGGGATTGGTTCGGAGGATTGTTTCATTCTGTTGATGGAGATAACTGGGCAAGCATTGATTATTTTAACAATAAAGTGGTAAGAGATATTGAAGAGACAAGTGATGGCACTCTCTTTGTTGCAGCGGGAAATGAAATTTGTATTGCAAACGATACTACTTTTAGCTCATTTGATACTGATTTGCCAGTAAATGATATTTATGTTTGCCATTACCCAACAGAAGAGGTTTTTATTGCTTGTGGAGATGGCACTGATTCTGATGGAATTTATAAAGTAGAATATGAAGATGGAGAGATTACAGGGCTTACTTTGATAAACTGGGCAATTTATCCGAATGAAATTTATGAGTATACAGATTGGCTTGTAGTTGGATGTTTAAATTCAGAGGGTCTCTGGCTTGTAGAACCAGTAGAAATGGGTGAAATACATCAAATAGGCACAGAACTTGATTTTGAGGATGTTTACTGTTTTGAAACATATCCGATATATTGTCACAACATTATGGTTGGCACTGACAATGGAGTTTATTTAGGAACAAATTTGGAACCTGGTCCTTGTAATATTTCTGTATTTGAAGCACATTGGAATAGTTCGGATAATGTGTCAATTATTCATTGGCGAACTGAATCTGAAACAGATGTTATTGGTTTTTATATCTATCGTAATGATGAGCCTGATTTTAGCACAGCAGAACTAATTTCTGGTTTAATCCCCGGTCATGGCACTACAACAGAACCCCATGATTATTATTTTATAGATGTTGGCATAGTACCATATCCAATGGATGAATATTGGTATTGGCTGGAAAGTGTAGATTTTGGTGGAGAATTCCATATTTATGGACCAACCAATTTACTCATTCCAAATTGTGTCCTTTCTATTTTTGTTGCACAATATTTAGATAATACTCCAACTCTTTATTGGATAACACAATCAGAGACAGATAATTTAGGCTGGAATATTTATCGTTCAATAAATGATGGTTTGTTTGCCAGTGCAGAGATGATAAATATTGGGTTGATTCCTGGCTATGGCACAACAACTGAACCACATAGTTATATTTATGAAGATCCGGATTTGGAAGCCAATTCAGGAGATATTATTTGGTATTGGCTGGAGAGTATAGATTTTGGTGGAGTATCTTATATTTATTATCCACCTGCAAGTCTGGTCATTCCGGAGATTGGTATTGATGAGAGACCTGCACACTCATCAGGTGTTGTATTATATCAGAATTTTCCCAATCCGTTTAGTCCCCGATTTAATCGGGGATCAACCATGATTTCTTTCAATTTAGCCACAAAATCACACAAAAAAGCACTAATAAAAATTTACAATGTCAAAGGACAGATTGTAAAACAATTGTCAATAGTCAATTGTCAATCGTCAATTGAATGGGATGGAAAAGATGAAAATGGCAAACTACTTTCTAATGGAATTTATTTCTACAGATTGACAGTTGACGATAAGATTATTGATACAAAAAAATGTGTGATTTTGAGATAATATTTTGGAGTGTGAAAAATATTGCGAGAATATAAATATTCTCGCTTTACCCCGTATGATAATAAGTAGATTAGAATAAGTTTTACTTGTAATTTATAATGTATCTTACGGGGTAAATCAATAAAAGAATGCTAAAGCATCCTATTTGAAATATCATTTAAAATCATTAATGATGCTTTCCTTGATTTAGTGTGATAGTTTACTTCAACTAATTTAGAAAGGATAAAAATCCTTATGATTCAAATAGAGAACCTATGTAAGACTTATATCAATAAGAAAAAAGGTGTTACAACAAAAAAAGAAGCTGTAATAAATCTCAATTTTGAATGTAAACCCGGAAAAATATTTGGCTTACTCGGACCAAATGGAGCAGGTAAGACAACAACTCTGCGTTGTATTTCTACACTTATTAAGCCAACTTCTGGCTTAATTAAAGTTAATGGATATGATATTCTTAAGGACGAAAAAAAGGTTCGTGCAATTATCGGATTTCTTACAAGTGATATGAAGTTAGATGGTTATTTCACACCAAATTATATGCTGGATTATTTTGGAAAACTAAACAAAATGAGTTCAGAAAATATCAAACAGAGAAAAGAGGGATTATTTTCAGAATTAGAAATGGAAGATTTCATTGATATTAAGATTGATAAACTGTCTTCAGGAATGAAACAGAAAACCTCACTTGCAATCAGTCTTATTCATAACCCTGACATAATTGTGTTTGATGAGCCAACGAGTGGACTGGATGTTATTACTGCAAAAAATGTTACGGATTTTTTACGCAAATCTGCTAATGAAGATAAGACAGTTATTATCTCTACACATATTATGAGTGTGGCAGAAAAACTTTGTGACGAGATAGGCATCTTAATTGAAGGTGAATTAAAAGAACTTGGAACCCTTTCTGAAATCCTTTCAAAAAATAAAGCAGATAATTTAGAAGATGTATTTTTTAAGCATCTAGGAGTTGAAAATGTTTAGAGATTCTTTAATAATAATGAACAAAGAATTAAAGAGACTTTTTACAGATAGAAAAATGATATTTCTTCTCGTATTAGTCCCTTTACTTATATTACCTGTAATGTATTCTGTTATGGGTTATATGGAAAAAGTAAGACACAAAGATATAAGTGAATACGAAGCAGACATTTTTGTTTATCCGGGTGAACAAAATGAAACATCTGTATTTGATAGATTCCATAATGAACTTAAAGAATTCAATGCTAAGTTGAATATAATTCCTGAACAGCAAATTGATATATCAAAAGATTTAATAACAGAAAAAGAGTCGGAATTACTGATAGTATTTCCAGATAACATACAGAAAAGATTTGGAGATATGGCTCCATTTGATATTCAATTATATTATAATGCAAGTTCTGATTATTCCTCTCATATATATTATAAAACAAGGAATTCGTTTGATGCAATTGGTGATACTCTTATTGTTGAGAGATTGGAAAGAATGAAACTACCTACTGAGATTCTCAGTCCTTTTACAATAAATAAAACTATTACTCCAGAGGAAGCTAATCTTGCAAAGAAAGGAAGTATTGCTGGCAAATTATTAGGGATATTGCTCCCATTCTTTATTTTAATATACCTATTCTCAAATTCTTTAACTGTTGGCACAGATACAGTTGCTGGTGAGAAAGAGCGAGGAACTCTTGCTATTCTACTGGTGAATCAGGTTGATAGACTTTCTATAATAGTTGGGAAGATGCTTTCTGTGATATGTGCCGCGTTTGTCGGTGCTGTAAGTTCAGTAGCTGGACTTATTATCGGCTCTCGTTTTTTTATTTCAATGTTTGGTGGTTCAATGAAGGAAATGAAAGGTTTTGTATTACTCGCAAAAGATTATCTCCAATTTGCGATAATATTAATCCCTGTAGCGATGTTGGTAGTAGCTATTGTTATGATCTTATCAACTTATGCCAGAAATATTAAAGAAGCTCAAGGTATGATTATGCCCGTATATTTTGTTGTGATGATTATTGGAGTTTCAACTATGAGAATGAGTGAGACCCCATCTACATGGATGATTTATACTCCAATTTTTAATTCTCTTATCTCACTTAAATCAATTTTTATGCAAAATGCAATCTGGGGGAATGTATTGATTTCTGCTTTTAGCTGCCTTATCTTAGCAGGAATTTTGATTTACTATATGCTGAAAATGTTTAAGGATGAGAGGATATTGTTCAGGATTTGAGGATAAAATAAATAATAGGATGGATTTTTTATGAAATCAAAAGAAACAAAAGACACCTTAAGCAAATGTAGCTTCAATTCTGCGAAAAGGTATTCGCCAGCTGGCGAATCAAATGTTAATTAGAATTCATCAACAAAAGACCTTTTCGAGTTGTAAGGAGCTTGCGACGACGACTCTATGTGTTACTTTTAATGGTCCATTGTATGACAGTTGAAAAAATTCGTTTCACAAGAAGGAGACAAAATGGAACTAATAAAAAATATGAATGAAAGGGTCAAAAAGCTTACTATTTTTGATATAAAACTTGTTCAAGGTGCTGCAATGTGTATTATGCTTATTATAGTTAAACTAATACCTAAAATCACTACTATTAGTATCTGGTGGTTTGTAGCATTAGCAATTCTATGTGGAATAAGACCTATGTATGTATTTTATAAAAAATAGTAAACTTTTTTCAAACCATTATTAATATTCTGATATGACATTAATGTCATCTTTTGAATGATATTTTCGAAACATTAGGATTACTCACAAATAATTAAGAAGGTAAAATGAATAAAAGTATCAAAAATGTATTCTTGTTTGTATTTATTATTTCTTGTTTGTTATTAATATCAGGTGGCAATAATCAAAATACTAAAAAGATAGAAAATGTAAAGAATCAGGAAACAATAAAACCTGCTTTTGAAAATGAAGCATCATTGATGGCAGTGTTATGGTGTCAAGCCTCTGCGGAGTATCGAGCTCTGACTTATCAAGCTTATAATATCGCCAGATTAAGACTTGATGAAGAATTACAAATTAGTAGAAACCAGAAAAGAGCAGTGATAGTTGACATTGATGAAACAGTGCTAGACAATTCCAGATATAATGCTAAAGAAATTACTGATAAACAGGTCTATCCAGATGATTTTTATCACTGGATTGATTTGGCAAAAGCAGAAGCTATTCCTGGTGCTAAAGAATTTTTAGACTATGCAGTTTCTAAAGGTTGTGATGTATTCTATATATCAAATCGAAGAGTAAGATGTTTGGATGGCACCATAAGAAATCTTAAAAAATTAGGTTTTCCACAAGTTGAAGAAGGTCATGTTTTGTTGAAAGAAGATATTTCAAGTAAGGAAGGAAGAAGACAGGAAGTTGCAAAAACACATTATATTGCTTTATTAATAGGTGATAATCTAATTGATTTTTCTGAAGTTTTTGATATAAAATCTGTAGAGGGACGTCTTGCTTCTGTAGAAAATTATAAAGAGAATTTTGGTAAAAAATTTATAGTTTTACCTAACCCAATGCACGGAGCTTGGTTCAAAGCTTTATATGATTACGACAGGAATTTATCCAAAGAAGAAAGAACTCAAAGAATTATCCGTTATTTAAAAAGCTATTAATATTTTCTTGGACCATTTAAGTATCGGAACGAAAAAATTAAAGAATTGAAAAGTATTTGATTGTTAGCGTTAGCTCAAATTAGTTTTCTTAAACAAGCATAGTTTCAAAGAGATTTGCAAAATTATTTCTGTGAAAAGTAACAAATTTACTTCTGGAGTAATTCATTCCAGAAAATATTTCTGAGCAGCAACCTACACACGAATTTTTAAGAACTCTTATTTTTGGTTCACATATATGCAACTTGACAAAATATGTCTTTTACAAAAAATTTGAATATTAATTCTTAAATATTTCTTGATCACTTGGCTGAAGGGAAATTATATGAGAAAATATAGGAAGAAGTAATATGAAACAATTACTAATTTATCTATTGACAATGTGCTTTTCTGCACAACTATTCAGTTTGGATTATATTGAGAGTTCCAGTGGCTTGAATATTCCACAATTAGACGGTGGAAGGACCGAATTAGAATTTGCAGATATTGATGCAGATGGTAATATTGACATCTTGTCCATTGGTGACCATGGTTCACCTTATATTAATACCAGTGAGCATGGCATTATGGTTTGGTTTGGAGATGGAAATGGCAGTTGGGGTGTGTATCAGAATGGAAATTTTGGTTATGGAGGTATTGCAGTCGGAGATGTCAATAATGATGGTTTGCTGGATGTTGGATATGCAATGCATCACAATTATTCAAGTAGTGATTTTGGAAACCAGCTTATTGAAGTTGCATTGGGCGATGGAACGGGAATGAATTGGACCCCCTGGGATGATGGATTGGCAACAAATGGTGAAACTTGGGGAATGTTTGGCACTGATTTCGCAGATGTTGATAATGATGGTGATTTAGATATTGGAAGTAATTCTTTTGGTTCTGGTGCAGGTGTGCATATTTATCTAAATCAAGGTGATGGCAGTTGGATACAGTCTTTTGGATTTCTCGGAGGAAACTCTGATATGGACTTCATTTTTGGCGATATCAACAACGATGGCAATATAGATTTTGCTGCCAAACATCAATATGGAACTGTTTATTTTGGTGACGGAACTGGAAACTTTGTCAATGCAGATGGAAATCTACCATCTTATAGCAAATATGGAACAGCTCTTGGCGATGTAGATAATGATGGTGGAAAGGATATTTCATTTGTTACAGGTTATTCAAATGCAGGTGTAAAGGTCTGGGTATGGGATGAAGGCCAGGAAGTATGGACGGATTTTTCAGGGAATCTTCCTACAACCGGTGGTTATGAAGCAACTCAATTATATGATATGAATGTTGATGGATACATAGATTTATGTACTTTTGGGAATGGCACATTTACTTTATGGCTTGGTGATGGGGCAGGAAACTGGGACCAAGATGCTCAATTTAACACACCACTTTATGGCTATTGTGAAGCATTCCGAGTAGGTGGAGATATAGACCATAATGGTTTTCCCGATATAGTATTAGTCTCTGATGAGGGTTCATGGCCTAGTTCATATAATCATTTGCATTGTTTTAAAGAAACTGCCGTAGCAGAAAGTCTGACAATTACACCGATGTCTCCAAGAGGGAATGAGTATTTCATCAGATTTTCTACACAATTTATTGATTGGGTTTCCGCTGTACCTGATGATGACTCATCGCTTGTTAAACTTGAGTATTCAAGATTTGGGAATAATGGTCCTTGGGCAATGATTGCAGATAGTTTGCCTAATAATGGTCGTTATCAATGGACAATTGCACGAATCAGCTCATCAGATTGTTATATCCGCTATACTGTTTGGACAGTAACAGATACTGTAACATCAATTACCCCGTCTGCTTTTTCGGTTTCTAGTACTCCACCAGCAACGGATGATATATCTATAAATCAAAAAGCCTTCATACAAAATTATCCTAATCCATTTGACAAACAAACTACGATTAAATTTTCTATTCCAAAAGATTGCTATGTAGAATTAAATATTTATGATATTAAAGGCAAATGGCTTAAAACATTAGTAAATAGAAGAATGAAAGCAGGGTCTCATAATATTGTTTGGAATGGGAGGAATCATAATAATACCATTCTTCCCAATGGTATCTATCTTTATCAGATTAAGATAGATGATTATTATTTAAATAAAAAGATGTTGTTATTAAGATGAATTGCAGTAAAAATTTAATGATTTTATCAAAGAGTAAATTTTGAAGGGATATTAGAATAAAAATGATTGAAATAATTATTTCACTACTTATTGGATTAATTGTTGGGATTATAGCAACAATACTAATTTTGCGCGGAAAATCCTCTGTACAAAGGCAACTAACTAATGACTTGAAGAAAGAGCTTTCTACAAAACAGGAAGATATTGATACTTTGAGAAGTGCAAAAATAGTAGCGGAGACCAAGCTTGAAGAAGCAAGAAAAAATGTAGAAGAGCAAAAGGAATTACTAAAAAAAGCAACCGAACAGCTATCTAATACATTTGAAGCCTTATCAGCCAAAGCTTTGAAAGACAGCAATGAAGAATTTTTGAAATTAGCCAAACAAAATCTGGAAACAATTTTAGAGAAAACAAAAAGTGAATTTGGAAAAGAAGCGATTTCAAATACATTACAACCTTTAAAAGAAGCCTTGAAAAGATATGATAATGAGATTAAGGAAATGGAAAAGGATAGGCAAGATGCTTATGGGGGATTGAGAGAACAGCTAAGTAATCTTACTATAACTCATGAAAGGTTGAAGAACGAAACATCAGCTCTTGTAGATGCATTGAAAAGGCCACATGTCCGCGGTAGATGGGGAGAAATTACTTTAAAACGAGTGGTTGAATTGGTTGGTATGTCCGCACATTGTGATTTTACTGAGCAAACAAGTATAGACACAGATGAAGGGCGATTGCGTCCAGATATGATTGTAAACCTTCCGGGGAAACGTTCAATTGTTATTGATGCAAAAGCTCCTTTAAAATTCTTTCTGGATGCAAATGAAGCGAAAACGGATAAAGAACGTGAAACAGCAATGTTATCACATGCAAAAGCAGTGCGTGACCATATGAATGCATTATCTAAAAAGGATTATTGGAAACAGTTTGAACAAAGTCCTGATTTTGTTATATTGTTTCTTCCTGGAGATTCATTCTTTAGCGCCGCACTTGAGTTGGATAAAAATTTGATTGAAGATGGAATAAATAATAAAATTATTATTGCAACGCCAGCTACTTTGATAGCACTTTTAAGAACGGTGGCGTTCTCATGGCAGCAGCAAAAAGTTGCTGAAAACGCAAAAGTAATTGCAGAAGTTGGTGCAGAATTATATGAACGGATATGCACATTTCAGGAGCACCTTGGAAAAATTGGCGGTAGTTTAGATTCAGCGGTTGATACTTATAATAAAGCAGTTGGCTCGTTCTCAAGAAGAGTAATTCCTGGTGCAAAGAAATTGCAGGAACTCGGAGTGAAACAGACCAAGAAAGAGGCTCTGGAAATTGAACCTATAGAAAGAACAATAAGAAAGTTGCCCAAAGAATAAAAAATACATAAATTGAAGATCAAAGAAAAAAAGATTAAAGGTAAAAGAGAAAAGAATGTAATTGCCGATGAGCCCAAATCTAATTGGGGAGGCAATCCACAATAAAATTTAAATGAAAAAACAAAAGAGAAGTAATATGCAAGAGAGCAAATCTCCTAACAATGACCCATATTTAATGCGAATAAATAAGGATGAAAAGTTGTATAAATTCTTTTTCTTTCGTCCAATTGCAGGACAGGACAGACATTTTGCAGATCTCATTTAAGGGACTTTTAATTTTATTCATTCCAATGAGCTAAACTTCTGTTTTTATAATTTTCACTTCTCATCCTTAAATAAGGATTCTATTTAATATCCTTTTTTCCAAAAAATGTCAAAAGTTTTATTATTCTTCTTAAAAGTGAAATCCGTTTGAAATTAAAAAGTATGAGACAAACTTTTAAAGGAAACAGAATATAGTCTTGCTATTTAGTTTCCGGTGAAAAATTCAGCTATAATGTCAAATTACTAATTTCCAATGCCAAATAAAATGTCCAATATCAAATGACTAAAACCAATACCAGTGAGACGATTTGCCTATTTTGTCATTTAGAAATTCCAAGTTATTGTCAATTCGTATCAAGACAACTCCAGCACTTTATTCACCAACTTCTCAATTCCTTTACTGATATAAGCAATGCTTGGTCCAAGCATATATGCAGGTGTAGTAACAATATTATTATTTTCGTCAACGATAATATCATTTACCGGACAATTGATATGTTGGGCTCCGAGTGTTTCAATTATGTTCGCGGTTCCTTCATCATCACCAATAGTAATCTTTGGGTGGAATTTTCCAAGTACTTTGGCAGCAATTACAGGTGCTATGCAAATAAATCCCACAGGTTTTTTTGCTTCGTGCATTTCTAAGATAAGCTTTTCCACTTCTGGATTAACGGTAAAATTTTCACCCTTCACGGCGAAGTCGCAGAGATTCTTGGCAGCTCCAAATCCGCCTGGGAAAATCAAGCCGTCCATATCACCACTATTAACTTTCTTAATATCTCTAATATTCCCTCTTGCAATTCTGGCAGATTCAATAAGTATATTTCTGGACTCAGCTGAAATCACTTCTTCAGTCAGATGATTGACCACATCCATTTGGTTGCAGTCAGGAGCCATAATTATTGCATCTGACTTTGCTCTATCCAGATAAAGCAAAGTTAATGTAGCCTCGTGGATTTCGCTTCCATCCTTAACTCCGCATCCAGCAAGGACTACGCCGACTTTTTTGTTAGTATATAATGCCATAGTTTCTCCTAAATTATGTTTTATTTTTATTCAAAGAATTGATAAATTTCATCATACTTTCGTAATGAGTTCCTTTCCAATAAATTTTATTACAGTTAGGGCAGATTTTAAATTCCTTCTGCCATTCTTTAACTTTTTTTGGAATTCTATCAATAATTTTTTCTTTGCTAACTGATTCCAAGTTTGTATTGCAAATCATACATCTGGAAAAAGGAATGATGCTATCATAAAGGTTAAAACGGTTTAGAACTCTTTTCAATCGTATTTCAAGATTTGATTCGGTAATACAATATCCGTGAGTTACCTCTTTTCTTTTTAGCAACTCTCTGCTTTTAGTCAATATAATTCTTTTCTCTAATTTAGATATTTTTAAGATTTGGTTTGGGGTATAATTATTTTGATAAAGTGTATCAAATCCGAGCATCCTTAAATACCGAGCCAACTTTCCCAGATGCACATCAGCAATAAATTTTATTTGTCGTAAAGGTGTTGGTCGCAATTTTGATATATTTTGTATATCTAATGATTCAAAAACAGGATATACAGAAATCTCATCTCCGTTTTGAACAATATAATTAAAATCAACAGCGTTGTTATTAGAAAGAATGAAGTCAACTTGAGTATGAGGAATTCCCAAAGACTCAATCATATCTTTGATTGATGGATTATTTTTAAATGAGTGAGAAAATCTTATTTTTCTTTTTTCTAATGGCAGAAAATCATTTAATTCTTCATAAAATCTCAAATGTACTGTTTTCATGTTAGAAAATAAAATTTTAGAAAGAATTTAAAATGGTCCTATTTTTATCGTTCAGCCATTACTTTCTTCTCTCTTTTTGCAATAATTATTATTGCATTTAATATACCTGTAAGTAATGCGATATATGTTAAAGCTAAAATAATAGATGCTGGTCTTTTTGTGATAATGGAAATAATAGGTGAAAATCCGATAATGAAAATTGGTGTAGTCCCTAATTTATGAATAGTGAGTGCAATAATTACAGCAGGTATAAGACTTATTAGCAATTCAAATGGAATGTAGTAAGCAAAAATGCCGATTGCACTTGCAGCACCTTTACCGCCATAAAAATTGTGAAAGATCGGGAAGCAATGACCAACTATGCCCAATGATGCAGCAATGATAGTATTTATTGGACTTAGCCCAATTAAGCTCCCAACCAAAACAATAACAAGTGTTTTCAAGGCATCTAATATTCCAACGATAATACCATATTTTTTACCGACATTTAGTGCGACATTATAAGCTCCTGCATTCTTTATATCAATGTTGCGAATATCCTTACCAGCAACCTTCTTTGTAATGATATAACTAAAAGATATTGAACCGAGAAAATAGGCTGTTATTGCTAAAATAAATGTTAAAAGTGTTTCATCCATTAAGTCTCCTATTATCTAAGAACAAATGTAATTACCCATCCTTTGGGTCCTATATAAACAGCTTCTACAAATCTTAATTTACCTATAACCATCTTTTCAAAATTTATTTCATTCTTTACTTGCTCTTTTAAATTTTTAAGAGCATCTGATTTATTCTCTTCTGTATCATATAAAGTAACTAATTTAATCTTTTCTAAATTATATTTTTTCATTTTTGATTTTATGTTGTCAATTATTATTTTATTAACTCCAGAAAAAGTTCTTGCTTTACCAATAGGCATAATTTTTGGATCTTCTTCTTCTCCAAACAAGCCAACGACTGGAATAATTCTTAATAATGAACCCATAAGAGATTTTGCTTTTCCAATCCTACCACCACGATATAGGAAATTTAAATCAGGCAATACAAAATATGTATATGTTGTTTCAATAACCTCTTTTATAAGTTTTTCTACATCATTAATATCATCAATATCTTGTAAAATTTCTGTAAGTCTAATAAGAATTGAGCCAACGCCAGAAACGACTTGTTTTGTATCAATATTAATAATAGGAATAACCTTTTCATATTCTTTTCTAACTGATTCTGCTATCCGAAAAGTAGCAGCAGACATATTACTTCCCATAACAACATGTATGATGATGTTATATTTGTTTTTATTTTCTTCAATGATATCTACCAGGTCTTTTTTTATGAGAGCTTGCGAATGAACTGAAATCTTTTCTTTTTTGAAACGATTGATTAGATACTGTGCAGTAAATTCTTCACTTTCACGATATTCTTTATCATTAATTATTACAGGATATCTAAGAAACTTAATATCATCATATTCAATCTGATTATTTGCCATTCCGAGATTATCTTCGGTTATAATTAATATTTTCTTTTTCATTTGATCTCCATCATTCAAAAGTTATGTAATAGTTGTATTTTCTCTGTCCACCATAATATTTTTCAAATTCAATACCATTAAATTTTGATTTTAAAATAGGTAAGAAATTATTATCAATTATTTTAATTTTACCTTTATACAAAGTTATCAAAGACTCATTCTTTTTTATCTTATTAATAGATTGAATAATTGCATCAATAATTTTTGTTCCTGAAAGAATGATTTTATTTTGACAGATTGTAAAATAATCACCTTTATTAACAAAGAAGTCATTTTCTTCAAAATTTCTTGTTGCACGAGCAATTTTACAATGTTTGATATTATTAAGATTACTTCTCATTATTTTTGCATTATTAATAATATCAATTGTATTTGAATAATTATACATCATACTTATGGTTTGTATAATATCCTTTGTTTCAATGAGTTCAACATTATTTTTAGCGAATGTTATAGCGGATTTAATTGATGGCAAGATGTCTTTATCATCACAAGCAATAATAACATTTTTTGCTCTTGTTTTCAATAAGGCATTTTGTATATGATTAACAGAAGGTTTAGTTTTATTGTAATTAAGGATATCTGTTGCTCCCAAGCCTGTTAATATTTTTGCAAAGCCATCACCATTTACGATAATCAGCACGGCTTTGTCTTTGTCATAATAAGCTTTATCTTCAGATATTAGATTGCGGTGTTGTTTTTTCATATCATCTATTTTTGTTGAGGAGATTTCTCCGTAATCAGAACACTGTTTTAGTAAGACTTTTGGCTTATTTGTATGGATATGAATTTTATAATGATTTTTATCTTGAATAATAATAAGGCTGTCACCAATACTTTCTAATTTTCTCTGTAAATTATTCTTAGTAATTCTATCGGATACCAAGATAAATTCTGTGCAATATCTGTAAACTAAATCTGGATTCCATGATTCAGATAAAGCATTACTTTTTTGTATAATATTTTGTTTGATTGATTTATCGTCTTTTTGCAGAAGGTTATTAGCCTGTTTCAATATATTGGCAAGTGATAAGTTATTGATGTTTTTGGTGGGAAAACTCATAAGTATGGTTTTGATGATGTTACTTTTTTTTCTATGTTTATTTTTCAGAAAGATTGATTTCATATATCTATTTATCATAAGGATATTTGAGATATTTGCAAGAGGTTTAATTATTGTCCCATTATACTCCATACCAATAAACATTCCTTTTAGAATTATAAGAAAACCTAATGCTCCGGAGTCAACAACCCCTGCTTTTTTCAGAATTGGCAACATTTCAGGAGTTTTACTCAATGTATCTTCCATGATAGGTAGTATAGTTCTAATAATACCAATTGGGTCTTTGTCATCGGAAGAAAGATTAGAAAAGGAATCCGAAAACACTCTCATCATAGTAAGGATTGTGCCTTCTTTTGGGTTAGTTGTTTCCCTGTAAGCTAATCTATAGGCATTTTTTAAAGCTGAAGCCACATCGCTGTTAAGTATATCATTTGAATTTTTTATGGTCTGGAGTTTTTCTGTTATACCTTTAATAAAGAGTGCTAAAATAACCCCAGAACAACCCCTACTATTGAGAATTGTGTTATTTGCAAATATCTGTAGATATTGAATTATAGATAATTTTTTTAGATTATATTTCTTTAAATCATTTAAAGGACTCTGAAGTGTAAGATACATATTCAAGCCAGTATCGCCATCAGGAACGGGAAATACATTGAGATTATTAATAGCATTCTTCTTTATGGAAAGAAAGTAGAAACCATCACGAATAATCTTGTCTAATTGACTTGTTGTTAAAACATTTTCTTTTGATATTTTTTTTGCCATAGAATATTTATGGAAAACTAAGATTTAATTCATTATTAAATTACATTTGAATTTGAAAACTGAATCAGTGCTTTTCAATTCCTAATTCCTTTATTTTTCGTGATAGATTTGATTGCTGAAGGGATAATTTTTTCGCAGTAATGCTTATATTCCAATTGAATTTTTCTAATTGCTTTTTTAAATAATAGACTTCAAATTCAGCTCTCGCTTTAGAATAAGATTTTGTTTCAAAAAATGGAGGATTCGAATTTTTTGTTTTATAATTAATAATATGCGGTTTAACATCATCTTCTGTAATTGTATTTTCGCTTGTTAAGATGTATAATCTTTCAACCAAATTTTTTAATTCTCGTACATTACCGGGAAAACTATAATTCTGCAAGATTTTCATTGCTGAGCTTGAAGGCTTTTTGGGATGAACTTTTAGTTCTGCTGCAAAATAGTCAAGATAATAATTTAATAGGACAGCGATATCGGTTTTTCTTTCTCTTAATGGGGGAATTATAATTGGGATTACATTCAATCTATAGAACAGGTCTTCGCGGAATTCTCCTGATTCAATCATATTCTCAAGATTTTTATTTGTAGCAGCTAAGATTCTAACATCAATACTTATGGTTTTATTGCTTCCGACTCGTTCAAATTTGCCTTCTTGGATTACTCGTAGAATTTTTGCCTGTGCGTTAAGATTCATATCGCCAATTTCATCTAAAAACAGAGTTCCTTCATCAGCAATTTCAAGTTTACCAAATTTTTGCTTATTAGCTCCAGTAAATGCTCCTTTTTCATATCCAAAAAGTTCACTTTCTACGAGTTCATTTGGGATTGCAGCAGAATTAAATTTTACAAATAGAGTATTTTTTCTTGCACTTTTATTATGAATAGCAAATGCAACAAGCTCTTTTCCAGTACCGCTTTCTCCTCTGATTAGAACCTTACTGTCAGTGGCACTAACTTTGTTAATCATATCTCGTATTTTATAAAATTCTGCAGAAACACCTATCATTCTGTATTGTGATTCTAAATCCTTGGATTCCTGCTGGAATTTTTGGAATAGTTTTCTCTTTTCAGCTATATTTTTTGCTGAGATAACAATCTTATGTAAAGAAAGTGGTTTTTCTAAGAAGTCATAAGCACCCATTTTTACTGCTTGAACAGCAATCTTAATTGTGCTATGTCCGGAAATCATAATTACATCAATACCAGGAAAATCTTTTTTAATCAGTTTTAAAACTTCTATGCCGTCCATTCCTGGTAGTTTTACATCAAGAAGCATTAAATCTATAATTTCTTTTGATAATATATTTAATGCGTTTTCGCCACTTTCAGTTGTAATGACTTTATAATGCTCGTCTTCTAAAATATTTGTAAGTGTTCGGCGAATATTTTTTTCGTCGTCAACGACTAATATGTTCATTGATTACCTCGCTATTTTTGCCACAAAGACCCAATCCCAGCGGATGCAGGGACAGAAAGATTTTATATTTGGATTTTCAATCTCCAGATTGAGAATAGCCCTTTTCTGGAGAAAAGGACTCCATACTAAAAAGTATAGCTAACTTTCATATAAGTTTGTTTATACCCAGTTTCTACTTTATTATCAATTTCGTTGGACACAGTTTTATAGCCCAAATACAAATTACAATACTTTTTAAATTCCCAGCGGAAATTTGTGAAGAAGCCAAAATGCATTGTTTGGTCTTCAGATTCATAATTATTAAACCGCAAACCATTTGTTAAAGATAGATTATTGGATAGGTTTATATTTAAACTTCCATTACCAATCCAATAATCGTCATCCAATCCTAATGAATCTGCATTTTTAGGGAAATCATAATAGATTCTTTTGGAGAGATTCAGGCTATATGAAGCATATTTGCTGATGTCTCCCCATAAACCAAAATCAAGTCCAGTGCTGTTATAGGTTCTGCTCAAGTCGTAGACCAGAGATTTCCATTTCCCGATAGAGAAGCTACAACCTAACCAATTAAGTTTATTCCATGAACCACCAGTGGAAAATTGATGCCATTTATAGATTTCGTTTTCATAACCTTCTCTTCCTAAGTTAAAATTAGTCCAACAATTTATTTTCTGTGGAGTATTTAACCAGAAATTTATTCCTCCATTGTGTTCAAGCAAATTATCAGTTTTATTTTCCATTGCTTTATGCCACCAGAAGGACAAACCATATTCTTTAAGATATTTCTTATTGGGTTTAGTGTCATACCATGCATTTAGGTTATAAGCATATAAATCAGTAACATTTATCCATCCCATATCAGCTGTATAGTTCTTGCTAACTTTAGCAAAACAAGTTGACCAACCAATATCTCCTTCATATCCATTATAGCCAAAAAGACTATAATAGCCTTTATTACTTATTTTTGCAGAATCTTTTAATGAAAGATTGACTTCCGCCCACAAAGAATGATTTTTAATAAATTCCCAGTTCGGCTGAATATGAAGTACTTCATTGTGATAATCATTGTTCATTCTACTAAGCAGAGTGAGTTGAAGGCTGGCATTCTCACCTTTTTGTTTATATGCTGCCATATTGTATAAATCATCAGGATTTGTAATCTCTCCATTTGTTGTTATCTTCTTATCTAAAGCAGAAAGGAAACCATACGAATAGTGTTCTGCATTGCCAGTAATTTTGAAAGCGTATCTTGGTTGCATAATATGTCTGGAATAAAAAATTGTTTCACTACTATTATTTCCAATGCCAAAGACATTCAGATCTTCAATGAAAAAATAGCGATTTTCCTCATAGGTGGGTGCATATCGCATATTATAGATATCCTCTTCGGTATCCATTGGAATATCAGAATAATCTGGGTTTATACTTAATTTTACTTTCGTAGAAAAATTTGGATTAAAGGAAAAGTCCAGACCAACATTATCCGCGTCAAATGAAGCAGTTTTCTCTATCATATTATACTTTGTTATTAAATATGGTCTGAAACGATAATTTCTACTCTTTTCAATTCCTTCGTTTATTGTAATATCCTTTGCTTTTCTGAAATAATCCTTTTTCATTTTTGTAGTTAGATGAGGAATGGAATAATAAAAGTCATTTACATATTGATAACGCGTAAGAATGACTTTCCAATTATGTGGAGGATTGCCACAGAAACGCAAATCTCTGAAGGGAATAGTCATCAAGCATTTCCAGAGATTGTCAGAAATATCATTTTCATATTCATAAGAACTATTCCAATCAGAATCAATATCCATATCTGATTTACGAATTCCGTCATTTTTGCTTCCCAAAGGATAGGCAAAATACATATAAGCATAATAACTTTTTATATCTGTAATAATTTGGAGGCGGAAGAGATCTGCATCTATCCAGGTGTCATTTGCAGCAAAAGTTCCTTTTACAAATTTCTCATCAATTTCTGCTTCCCATAGAACATATAGATTCTTCCCATTATGCCAGAGCCAGACATCGGTTGCAAGCGGACAGGTGAGTGAGTCATCAGGACTAACACGGACAAACTCGGACAGGTGATTGTTTTCAGTTTTTATTTCGTTTTCTGAAAATGGGATTGAAAATCCGTATAAATACATTGAAATTACTACAATAAAACTCAAAATGCAAAGATATTTTTTCACTTGAAAATAACCTTTCTTTATTTTACTTCGGGTTTATCCGGTTTTGCTTCATTTCAACTTCACTTAAGTTACTTGGATGTCATGGACCATTCCATGACAGATTACACAACCATTCCGAATCCCCAATTGAATTGGGAATTCAACCCTTTGGAAGGAAGGTTATTGTAAATTTCGTTCCTCTTCCTTTCTCACTTTCCACCTCAATTCTGCCATTATGTTGGCTGACAATCCTTTTTACAATTGCAAGTCCAAGCCCAGTTCCTTTTTCTCTTTTTGTAAAATATGGTCGGAAAATTCTATTGATATCCTCATCCTTTATTCCTTCTCCATTATCTTCTATTGTGATGATGAATTTTGGGGATTCATATTTTGTAATAATTGATATTGCACCATCGCTACCCTTGATTGATTGAATTGCGTTTTGAATCAAGTTTACAGATACCTGTTTCATCTGCATCTTATCACCATAAAACTTTGGCAGATTTCCGTCTAAGTCAAGTTGGATGTTTACCTTACTCTCATAAGGAGTTACAATTTCTTTAATCTGGTCATTCAGATTATAATGGATAAAATTGGCAGAAGGCATTCTGGCAAATTTTGAAAACTCTTGCACTAAAGTTTGGAGATTATCTATTTCGTCATTTATAATTTCAATTGAATCCGAGAAAACTTTATCAAAGTCAGAATTTTTATTATAATATTTCTGTTCTAATCTTTGAGCAGATAATCGCAGCGGAGTGAGTGGATTTTTGATTTCATGAGCTATAACTTGAGCCATTTCACGCCACATCATATCTTTTTCCGCTTGGATTAGTTTATCGCGGCTTGCTTCTAATTCACTGATTCTTCTATTGAAGGTAACAATTAATTTGTTAATTGGAGAATATTTGCTTTCTTTAGCTCTGGCACTCAAATCACCTTTTGCTACTTTTTCTGTCATTTCTTGCAACCGACTTAGAGGTCTGGTTATCATGCTGGTAAAAATCATAAATATAGCAAAAACTACCAGGACGATAAAAATAACAATAGATATAGAATATATTTTTATGTTTTTTTCAAAATGATCGGCAGCTAATTGTATTTGATATAAATCGGAAAGAGCCGGTTCAACTTCTTCTTTTTTTACAACATCTTTGTGTTTATTATAAATATTACGGATCTTTTGTTCCAGTTCAATGGCTTTGATATCATTAACATATCCTCGAAATTCGTTAATAAAAAAATTTCTTGTAAAAATCGCAAAAGCTGAAAATAGTATAAGAAAAATTATTAGTATTTGAATTCTGAAAGAAGGTAATTTCATGATTTTAATATAGATTTCTCAAATACTTTTGATTTGCAGGAAGCCTTTTTATTATTCCAATATATCATCAAATCAATATTTTTTTTCAGAGCATTTAAATATATAGGTTCCATTGAAGCAGTTAATTTTATGTAATACTTTCTACCTAATTCCAAAAGGTCAGTTTTAATAACTTCAAATTCTTCTATTTTTGCAAGTTTTGTTTTTGATTCAGTAATATCTTCTGAGATAATATCATCATCCTTTTCAGAAAGATATATTTCAAAATATTGATCAACAAGGTCGTATTTAATGTGGTGATAGAAGTTCTTTTCATCAATTGGTTCTTTATTACCTTTTTCAAAAGTCTGGATTACAAAATTTATCCTGATTATCTCACCAGATAGAAAAATTTTATCCAATTCTTCATTAAAGCAATTAGAAAGAGTTGCTGAGCATACAATTTTATTGTCATATCTGATTATTTCAACATCTTTAAAAACAGCATTTGTACCTGTTACTGATGATAGAAATAGAGAGCCAGCAGCAACGATTAATGAGGTTATTTTTTGTGTTATTGCACTTAGCATAATTTATGTCTCAGATGAATTTATTACATAGATTCATTTTTCGAATTTTTTTTGGCAAGTTTTATTTTTAAAATATTAAAATATTCATGATATAAAAAAGGGAATCAAGCATTTTGCCAGTTCCCTTTTGTGGTTAATAAATTATAAAATTTGATATTAAGGGGGTATAATAGAATAAAATGTATGTTTGTTTTTCACAACTTTCCATAAGACAGTTACTTATGTATTAGATTTGAATATGTTGTTTTATTACACCCCCTAAGTAGAAGTTATAATTCTTTTACATTTGACTTTTCTGGTTTTATATTTGTATTTTTGATTCTACCGAGCCCAGTTGAAATATTTTTCTCTTTGAATTGGCAATCCGAAATTGAAATATTTCCAATACCTGTATCAAGATAGACATTGTGAGCTGCACAGGTAGTAGCCGAAATATTTCCAACACCTGTATCACAATCAATGCTTCGTGATATTACATCAGTCAGTCTTATATTTCCAGCACCTGTATCAATATCAATATTTTCCGCTCTTAAGTTTGACATTTTTACATTTCCGGCACCCGTATCACCAGTTAGATTTTTTATATTGCAGTCTCTAATCTTTACATTTCCTGCGCCTGAATCAAAATTTACATCACTGCCAGTAAAATCGCTTAGCTGAAAATTGCCAGCACCAGAGTCTATTGAAATCTCAATATCATTAGGCACAGTGCCCTTTATACTTCCAATTGCAAAAGGTGCGTCGGATTTAGTCTTAGCTGTAAGTATGCCATTATCAAAAAACAAAGTAACATCGTCAGTGGTCATTTCGTAGATCTCCACTTCTAAATCGTAGATATTATTTCCTATAAGTTCAATATTTCCGTGATGAATTTCAGCATTGAACTTTCCATAATTTTTTGAGTCTCTAATCGGGATGGTTCTTTTATTTTCTAATACAACTCCTTTGACTTTTACTTTATCGCCATACTTAAAAGATTCACCATTAATGTGAATTTCTATGCAAGCGGAAAGAGAAAAAAGAAATATAAAAAGTATGATAATAATTTTTAGCTTTAGAAATTTTGCTTTTATCATAAGAACGCCTTAAATTTAATTCAGTATTTGAGATTACGAATTTCTTTAATTCTGTTTCTCCACTCTACCGCCAAGATGTCCATGCAGAAATTTTTCCATAGCTCTGTAGAAATCAAAACGGTTTTCTTCATTCATAAATCCATGTCCTTCATTATCTTTAACCATATAAGACACTTCAATACCCTTTTCTTCAAGTGCTTCCACTATTTGGTCTGATTCGGTTTTTGGAACTCTTGGGTCATTAGCTCCTTGTGCAATAAGGAGAGGAGCCTTGATTTTATCTACATGAAAAAGAGGGGATGCAGATTCTAATAATTCCTTATCTTTTTCAGGGTCTCCTACCATTTCATATATCATTTCAATATAAGGTTTCATATATGGCGGAAATGCTTTCATCCAGGAAAATATATTAGAAACTCCCACATAATCTACACCGCAGGCATACAAATCGGGAGTAAAAGCTAGACCTGCTAAAGTAGCGTATCCACCATAAGAACCTCCATAGATACCAATTCGGTTCGGGTCAGCTATTCCCTTTTCTATCAGCCAGTTTACACCATCTGTAATATCATCCTGCATTGTTTTGCCCCATTGTTTGAAACTTGCTTCCCAGAATTTACGACCATATCCTGTAGAACCGCGGAAATTCATCTGTAAAACAGCATATCCACGATTTGCAAGAAACTGGACTTGCGGATTATATCCCCATCTGTCTCGTGCCCAGGGACCACCATGAGGATTTATTACAACAGGAAGATTCTTCGGTTTTACTCCTTTTGGTAATGTTAAATAACCATTAATTGTCAATCCATCACGGGACTTATAAGTAATTGGTTTCATTACAGCCATTTCGTCTTCATTTATCCATGGACTCGTTTCAGCAAGCTTCATCAGTTCTTTTGTTTCACGATTGTAATAATAGTAAGTAGAACGTTTACGGTCGCTATAAGTAACAATCAGACATTTCATCTCATCTTTACTAAAATCATAAGTAGCAACTTCATATTCAGGTAGCAATTTCTCTAAATCATCATGTAATTGTTTTCTTTCATCATCCAAAAAATGCACCTGAGCTTTATCTGTATAATAATTAACCCCGGTAATTTTTTTACGCTTACGAGATTTCATTAATCTGCCGACATCAACTTCTGGATTTTCATATATCAATTTTCCCAGTTTTTTATTCTCTAAATCATATTCATAAATAGCGTCTTTATCCCGACCAATATTAGAAGATACATAAAGGTTTTTATTATCAAAGGTAAAAAATAGTGGGGCAATAGTTTCTTTGAAAGAGGTTTTTTCAATAACCTGAAAGGGTTCTTTTTCCGTAGGACGGTATAATAAACTTTTGTTTACACCATCGGTAGCTATTGCAATACGCAATTTACCATCGTGGTCTGTAACCCAATATGAAATGTTGCCTGGATTTTTAGCTATCATTTCTATTTTACCAGTATTTATATTGATACGATACACATCAAAGATTTGTGGATTGCGTTTGTTCGTAGAAATTATCATTTCTTCTTCATTATCTTCCAGGTCATCAACCATTCTAATCTTTACTTTCTCAAACGGAGTTAATACTTTCAAATTTGAGCCATCAATATCCACTGCGTATAATTTGAAAAATTCATCGCCACCTTTATCCTGTAGAAATACAATACGATTATTATTTACCCAAAAGTAATACCAGATATCCCTTTCTGTTGCGTCAGTAATTCTTGTTACTTTGTCTTCTCCGATTTTTTGAATATGAACATTCATACGATTTTCCCAGGGTTGTAGAAAAGAGATGTGCTCTCCATCAGGCGAAAGTTGAAAACTTGCTTTCTCAGGATTTCTAAAGAAGTCCTTCATAGGAATAATTATAGGTTGTCGTTCCTGAAAAGAACATCCCCAGGATACAATTATAAATAGAAAAAGTAAAGCAATTGTAACTCTTTTAATACTCATTTTTTCTCCTTTTTTATTTATGAGATTAATTCAGTATGACCAAATTTTTATTGTCTATATTTTTTATAAAATAGTTTTTCACCAGTAATTATAATAAAGAAAGATAAAAGAAAGCCCCGCCAATTTTCAGACGGGGCTAATAGATTGAAGGAGCTTAGAATCCAAACCAGGGACCGATGGTGAATGTATAGCCATTCATAGAAGTATCAGGTCCATTAACTATTTTAACAGATTTTCCATTGCGTTTTGCCTTCCATCCATTCGGTGAATAACTTGTCATATATCCTGCTTCTGCACGAATCCCCAGCCATTTTTTTATTCGCCACATAATCATAACTTTTGGTTGAAATACAATAGATTTCTGTTCCAAAGAAAGAGTGCTTTTGTAATCATAGAACTCGTCCATTTGTTCGCTGGGGTCATCTTCAAAATCAAAATTATCAATATCAGCTTTATCAATTTGAGAGACCGTTATTTTATTTTTTCCACTTCCTATTAGAAATCCAACAGAACTCACAAATTTTCTTGATAGTGCAAATCTCTTATCCAAAGTTACACCCCAAAAATTGATTTTGTATTTTGCGTTTCTGGAAACATTAGCTGTATCTAAAATACCTTCATTATTATAGTGTATCCAATTGTGTCTTGTGGATTCTGAATTTTCATAACTTGCACCCATTCCACCAATGAACCAGCCTTTGCCTACATTACCTTTACCTCCACCACCTTGTAAGAGAAATCCATTTTCAGAAAAGGTCTCTTTTTTGTAGCCAAGATTAGAAAGAATATTGTTAATATCTTTAAGGTCTGGTTGGTACCATACAGGAATCCAGCTTCCACCGCCGTATCCAGCAGACAATTTCCTTTTACGAATAACTTTTCCTTCTTTTGTAATTTCTTCATACTCTCTTTCTTTCTTTGTCGTTCTGGAACCCAGAGTGAGTGTAGTTGTCATTATTTTTTCATCTCGGAAGAATTTGACTTCAACCTTATCGCCTACCTGTTTGCTTCTAATTAATCTCGTCAGGTGGTCTTCAAATCTTGCTTTCTGCCCATCAAATTCCATAATTATATCACTTTCCATTAATCCGGCTTTATCAGCAGGACCACCTTTTACAACTCCATCTAAAAGCACACCATAGTTATAGTCATAGTGCATTTCATAAGCATCTTCAAAGTCAATGTCATCAAGATAGACACCCATAAAAGGTGTTTCAGCAGACTCGCTCTTTTCTTCAATTTCTATTTCCGATGATGGGGATATTTCAGAGAGACTTTTTTCCACTTTTTGCATAGCTTCTTCTACTTCTTTATCAGCTTCTTCTAAGGCTTTTTCAACCTCTTCATTTGGTTCTTGTGCCCACACAGTATTATGAACAAAGATACTTGTGGCCATTATAAACAAGGCTACTACGATGAGTGTTAATTTTTTTCCCGACAAGTCGGGACTTACACTTCGTTTCAGCATTTTTTCTCCTTTTTCCCGATTGACGGGATATTTTTTGTTTTTTTACTATTTACTTTACCCATATAATTAACTTAACTGCTTTTTAAGAGCCGGCTCTTTTAGCTTGGGAGAAGCTAAGTTAATTTCCTTGGCAAGTTATATAATGCAACTCGCCTGCGCCAGATTTCTAATATTGAATACCTTTTCATTTTGGTACCTCCATTATTATCTTTACCTTTTTATAAGACAATTTTCGTGCCAAAAATATAAAATGTGCGTTAATTTACTTCCATACAGTTGATTACATATATTTAGAATGTGCAACGAATATTTCATTTTTAAATGTGATTTCTATAAATCTGATATATTAATATATCATTCTGATATAGCATCTGAATCTATCATAATTCACTATTTAGTATTTACTAACCAACTCAGGTTTCCATTGCAAAATTATAACTCATTTTGTGGATTAGCTTTTGAACTTTCCGACAGAGACGCTTGCCTGCCAAAGACCATCTTCCTGCGATTTCATCGGGGTTTGGCATCTACCTTAGGCATCTCATTTGTAATTTGTCATTTGTAATTTGCAATTTCTATTACATATATTCCATTGTTCCTTTGGCAAATAATATATCAAGAGCAATCAGAGCAGCACCACCACGTTTATCCAAATCTCCGATTAATCCCTCCACTTCCTTTACCAAAGTAGAAAGTTCTGATTCACTTACAAGAGCTAAAATTGTTTTACTGTAATTCTTATGCTGTCCCAGAAAATTGATAAAGTCAGCGAACAGTGGGACTTTAGTTAGAATTCCTCCCATTCCAATGGAATCAATCACAGTTGAACCTTTTATTCCCAGTTCAATAAAGAGTTCAAGGATGTCTTCCAAAAATCTTTTCTCATAAAGGATGATAATTAACAGTTTCTGTTTTTCAGCAGGCACTGGCTTTTTTATTCCTTCTCCACAGGCCATAACTATTATTTCATAGAGTTCTTCTGGAGTTGGTGCCTTTAGCAGTTTATTTCTGATCTTTTCATCTCGCAACATTAAAGAAATGGCAGATAGTAGTTTCAAATGGTCATTAGGTTTGTCAGGTGGTCCCACCATAAGGAAGAATATATGGACCTTCTTATTATCAAGTGCCTCAAACTGAACACCTTTCTCAGATGTAGCAATTGCTAATACGAAATCTGAGAGCCCTTCCATTTTGCAGTGTGGAATTGCAATGCCCTGGCCCAATCCTGTGCTACCAAGTTTCTCTCTTTTCCAGAAAGAATTCAAGATTGTCTGCGCGTCTATGTTATCCAAAATTGGAGAATTTTTAAGAAGACTTACTAATTCTTTTAGTGCATCCTCTTTTTTCCTTGAATGCAAATTTACCTTACAGCATTCTTTAGATAATATCTCATATAGTTTCATAATTTTCCTTCCTGCCTACCGACAGGTAGATAAGTATTTACCACAAAGACACGAAGATAATTAGTAAACCCGTGAATTTGTGAACTCGTGGACTAGTTACCAGTTTACTAATTTACCAATTTACTAATTTATTTTTCTATAGTTTTATAGTTCAATATACATCATCTCCCAATTCAGCACCCTTGATAATTGCCCATTTAGATAGACCTGGACCTAATAATTCATTTACAAAAACTGAGAATATAACAATGTTTACCATAGTTACTGCAATGCTTTGCATTTGAATGCTTGCATGAACAATAATCGGTGATGCTTGAACCATTAGAACCAATCCAATTGCCACTCCGGCTTGTGGAAACATACAGAAGCCAAGATAATTTCTAATATTTAGTTCTGATTTGCTACAAGATGCACCTAAGTATACACCAGAATATTTACCAATCAGTCTTGCCAGAATGAATATTAGACCAAAGAATAAAATTTTTGGACCTGTAAAGATACCAAGCTGTAATTCTGTTCCAGCAATAGCAAAAAAGGCAGCATAAATCGGTGGAGTAAGCGGTTCTAATATTCTTGAAATACGTTCATTCTTTGCAGATAGGTTTACCAAAGTTGCTCCCACCATCATATTTGTCATAAGTGGTGAGATATGGAGTGGATGCGCCAGTCCAATTATAATAAAGACAATACCCAGAGAGACAATCATAATCTCACTTTTATTCTGTCTTTTGTAAGTTACCCTATGCAGAATATATCCTCCCAAGAATCCAATGATGAGTGAGAATAATATTTCCCAGAACGCCTTTGCAATCGTAATTCCAACAGCAACTGAGGTACCATTAGCTTTTGAAATTATAGAGCCTACTAAAGCAAGAACAATACTAAAAAGGAGCACTGAGCCTGCATCATCTAGAGCCACAAGACCATAAAGATAGTCAACAAATTTTCCACGTGCTCGCAAACTTTGGACAATAACCACTGTAGCAGCCGGTGCTGTTGCAGTAGCAATTGCTCCTAAAAGGAGAGCGAATTCAGACTTAAATCCGGCTAAAATTAATGCTAAGCTTACTATAAGAAAGGTCATTCCTATTTGGAAAAATGTGGTAATCGCAACTTTCCTGCCGATAGCTTTTAATTTTACTTTTGAGAATTCACCTCCAATTACAAGAGCAATCAGTCCCAATGCAGTTTCTGTAATAGGCCGTAGAGCATGAACCATTTTGAGCTCAATCACTGCACCAATAGATTCTCCCAAGAGTATACCTGCTATAATATAGCCAGTAATTACAGGAAGTTTTACTTTTTCAGCAAGTTTGCCAAGTATATATCCAGCAATTAGCAGGATTCCAATTGCAAAGAGAATATGCTGACTAACTGCTGTTCTCAGCCAGATTAGTCCATCTTTGAGAATGATGCAGATAGCAGATAAAGTTGTTGACATAATCTATCTTTCTTAAGAAATTTTATGGGAAGATTTTTCTTGTGGATTGGACATTGATGTCAAGATAAAGTTAAAAAAGTGTTAAAAAATTGACATAGAAAATAGAATCATAAGAAAGTTTGTATCTAATATGAAAGAACTTTCAGATGAATATTGGATGAATATTGCATTAGAAGAAGCACAAACTGCCTTTGCAGAAGATGAAATTCCCATAGGTGCAGTTTTGGTATGCAATGATAAACTTATTGCCCGAGCTCATAATAGCACGCAGAGATTAAATAGTCCTCTGGCTCATGCAGAAAAATTAGTTATTGAATTGGCTCAACAGGAATTGGGAAAGTGGTTATGTGATTGCAGATTGTATATAACACTCGAGCCATGTGCAATGTGTGCTGGTGCGATTATTCTCTCAAGAATAAAATCAGTAATTTTTGGTACTTTTGATGAGAAAAACGGGGCATGTGGGTCTTTATATAATTTGCTTTCAGATAGGCGATTTAATCATAATCCCGAAGTAAAATCTGGTATTTTCGCAAAAGAATCCAGTGAACTCTTGAAGAGATTTTTTAATGAAAAGAGAATTTCAACCACCTGCCTTTTCACCCTTCGTCCCGATGAAATCGGGACTACGGAGAACGGGCGTTAAGACTACGGCAAGGCAGGCAAATTAACATAAATAATTGAAGTTAGGAGTAGAACGAAATGCGAAGAGAGTGAAATGCAGATCAGATATAGAAGTTTCCAACTCATATATGCTCCCCGCTCAATGCTCTACGCTCTACAAAAAGGAGAGGTGTCCGAGTGGCTGAAGGAGCACGCTTGGAAAGCGTGTGTTTTGGAAACGGAACCGCGGGTTCGAATCCCGCCCTCTCCGCCATACTTCGTTAAAACTTCGTATGGCAAGCCATTTTATTATAAGATTGAGCCACGAACTAACGCGAACTCGCACAAATTATTATAATATCTATTTTGTACGGTAATATTATATTTTATTCGTGCCAGTTCGTGTATGTTCATGGCTAAAGAAGTTCTTGGAGAGATGCCAGAGTGGTTGAATGGGACGGTCTCGAAAATCGTTTTCCCGATTATCGGGAACGTGGGTTCGAATCCCACTCTCTCCGCCATAATTCGTTAAAACTTCCACTCGCCATCCAGATGTATCGGGATGGAGGAGGAGTGTCGTATGGCAAGCCATTTTATTATAAGATTGAGCCACGAATTTACCCTGTCAGGCTCGGCCAGTCTTGGCGGGGCCAAGCCCCGACAGGCGCCCAGACGGGTGAAATAATCCTGATATATCAGGATTATTTCACCGGGTATGCACTAACTGACACGAACAGAATATAATAATAGTTCTGGTAAAAATAAAACATCAGGTTTCCCCAAAATGATGCTGGAGATGAGATTGATATTAATGGTATAAAAAAATGAATTAAAGCTTTGACAAAAAGGTGAATAAATTTGATATTTTAAAAATATACAGAAAAAACTTAAAGAAAGGATACTATGAAAAAATTTATGGTATTAATATTATCTTTGACTATGTTATTTATAGTTAATTGCTCATCAAGCACAGATAATAATCCCACAACTCCCTCTGTTACGATAACCCAACCTGTGGATGGAGATACACTTTTTACATCAACTACTTTGATAAAAATAGAAGTATCAGCCGATGAAGATATTGATAATGTTTCATTTAGTATAGATGATGAAGGGATATATACTGACCAGACCCAACCATTTGAATGCGAATGGTCTGATTTTTATTGGGCAGATGGGCAAAAGCATACTATTGAAGCAACAGCCTATGATATTAATAATATTCCGGGATCTGATAACATAACTATTACAGTCTCAGAAGATGCTAAGAGATATCCCACATTACTGGAGCCTGAAGATAGTAGTGAAGTGCAAAATCCGATAGAATTCAAATGGAAAAGTCTTCCTGATGCTCAGTACTATACTATGAAAATTGTAAAAGAAGACGATACCACCTTTACATTTATACAACAGACAACCGAAACTTTACCCCCTGCACACCCTGATACAACTCTCAATTTCAGTATTCCTGATACTGCTGGTCTTGGTCATTATACCTGGACAGTACAAGTCCAAAATATATGGACTCTTTGGAGTGAATATAGTCCACCTTTCCATTTTATTTTAACGGACGAGTAAGTCTAATTTAAAAATGCATCTATTTTTAATATTGTTGCCCAAACAATTTATTAAAGTAATTAAATAGTGTGAACACAAAATAAACTTTCCTGTATAGAATAAAGATTGATAAAAATTCATACTAATAATTTAAAAAAAAGTAATCTTGTATACACTTATCTGTCAAGAAATCAGAGCCCTTTTAAATTTTTTGCAGTTTTCTTCTTAAAGAAAGCATATCTGTTTAATAATATAAGAGCCTTGTAGATACCCAATTTTTGACGAATAAAAACAGTTACTTATGTTTTAGATTTTTGTAAAATAAGAATGAAGAGGGAAAGAATAATACTTCATTATAATCAAAAACATCACAGATTTATTAAGATTTTTTAACTTAATAAAATTTCTTGGTTGACAAGAAATATTTTTTTTGTGTTTTTGGAGATGTGTTTGTAATGATTTTTATTGGTTTTTTTTCATGTCTTGAAAATATTTTAGTCATTTTTGCCCGATTTTTCATTAAAAAAGTAATTTATATGAGGAGTTATGTTTGAAATCAAAATTTTAAAAACGAAAGATCATCTAAATGAAACAATAACAAAAAATTCAATTGTTGATTTTCTCTATGAACATTTAGACCGTTTTAGAGATACCAAAAGTGCAATTTCTAAATCTATTGATTATGCTTTTTCCAAAGAAAGCGGAAAAGGTGGATTTATTCTTACTGCAATAGAAAAGGGAAAAATTGTAGGAGCTGTTGTAATAAATAAAACTGGAATGACTGAATATATTCCTGAAAATGTTTTAGTTTATATTGCGGTTCATAAAGATTATAGAGTAGTTAAGGGTATAGGAAGATATCTTATGGAAAAAGCGCTTGATATTTCGGAGGGAGATATTTCTTTACATGTAGAATATGATAATAAAGCTGCAATAAAACTTTATAAAAGAATTGGTTTTTCAACAAAATATGTTGAAATGAGATATAAAAAATGTCAGAAGTAATTATTAAAAAAAACAGAATTATTAGTAACATTGATAAAATTAATACATATTTGGGCAATAATAACATCAAGTGGTCATTAATTGTAAAAGTTCTTTCCGGTCATAAAGAATTATTGCATTCGATACTTTCAAATCCTCTGATAAAAAAGGTCCATTCGATCGGTGATTCAAGACTCTCAAATTTGAAAGTAATAAAGAAAGTCGCTCCGGACATAGTTACAATGTATATCAAACCTACTGCTATCAAAAATGTTAAATCTGTCATCAAATTCGCAGATATTTCATTTAATACAACTCTTTCAACTATTTTAGCATTAAATGAAGAAGCAAAAAAAAACAATAAGATTCACAGAATAATTATCATGATTGAAATGGGAGAATTAAGAGAAGGAATTATTCGGGAAAATATTGTTGATTTTTATTCAAATATCTTTGAACTCTCCAACGTTAAAGTTATTGGTTTAGGAACTAATTTAGGTTGTATGTATGGAATTGAACCGACTTATGATAAATTGATACAATTGTCGCTTTATAAACAATTATTAGAAACGAAATTCAATAAAAAATTAAACCTGATTTCCGGAGGGAGTTCCATAACACTTCCATTAATAGGAAAGCACAAAATTCCAAAAGCTGTAAATCATTTCAGAATAGGGGAAGCAGCATTTTTTGGGACATCTCCTTTTAATAATAAAAAATTTCGCAATTTTTCTACTGAAGCATTTGAATTTAAAGCAAACATTATTGAATTAGAGGAAAAGGAAGTTGAACCTGATGGTATAATAAGTGATGGCAGTGTTGGTCATATAAAAGAAGCGGGAAAAGATGCTTCATTTCCAAAAAGTTATAAAGCTATTCTCGATTTTGGGATTTTAGATGTTGATGTGAATGAACTTACACTAAAAGATAAAAATATAAATTTCATTGGAACTACTTCCGATATGACTGTTTATGATATAGGTCCTAATTTAACAAAATTTCAAAGAACAAAATATAGAGTTGGTAAACAGATAAGTTTTCATCCCAGTTATATGGCTGTTGCAAGATTGATGAGTTCGAAATTTGTTGAAAAGAAAATTGTTTAAACAATATTTTCGCAAAATTTAGAATATTTATATGAGTTCTGCAAAATTAAGGAAAATTTCAAAAACCATTAAAATGGTTGAAACTTTCTTTTCGTTTCGTTGTTACTTCCCACAACTGATCCGTTTGAGCCGGAGTAAACAGTTGCGGGTTAATTCAATACATTATATGACATTATCCGGCAGTTGTCGGATCAACTGTGGGACAAAATATAACATAAACCAAACAACAACCGCTTCAGCGGTTTCCACTTCTATTTTGCAGAACTCATTAAGTTAAAAAGAATTGGAGGAAAGATGAAAGAAGGAATAATTTTTACAAGGCGCGCCTCAGGACTCGTTAGAGAATTATCCTGGTTTGATGTATTTATTTTTGTTGTTGCAGGTCCTGCTGCATCCGGTGTTATGTTCTATTCTGTATCAACGGCAGCAGATTTTCCGGGAGCAAGTTTACCTTTAGCTTTTTTGATCGGGCTTTTCATTTTTTTACCGATTATGCTATTAGTTGCAATTACTTCAGCAACAATGCCGCGTTCAGGTGGTTTATATATTGCGATTAGTAGAGTTTTAGGACCAACAATGGGTTTCATAAGTTCCTGGCTATTATTTATTGGATATGGAATTTCCAGTGGAGTTCTGGGTTATCTTGTGGTTGGTTTGATAGGTTCGGGATTTTCTACAGCAGCCTTAAGCAGCGGAATTGGCTGGTTAGCGAATGCAGGAAAAATAATGCAGACCTCAGCAGGTCAACTTGTCGGTGGAACTATCTGGGTAATTTTCTTCTGGTATATAGCTTACACAGGAATTAGAAAAGTTAAAAAAATAATGCGGATTGCTTTCTTTATTCCTTTAGTTGGGACAGTAATCGCAATTTTTTGGTTTTTCCTTTCTGGTGGAATCGAGAGTGTATCTGCTGCTTTTAATCAAACATGGGGAGCAGGAGCATTTGAAGCCATTCAACAAAAAGCTGCTGAATTGGGTTGGAAAGCTCATAACTTTAACTGGGGAACAACCATCAGTTCTCTTATCGTAGTAATCTGGGCATATTCCAGTATTACGATTATCAACTATGCAGGCGGTGAAATAAAAACTCCCAAAACCAGTATGATAAGAGGTTTTATGCTGGGAACTATTTTTGTGGGATTGTTTTATGTGATAATTGTAGTTGCTGTTTATAAGGCATTCGGAAATTTTATAGGTTGCTACGATTTTCTTTTTGATAATCATCCAAAAGTTCTTGCTGGAATTATGGGAGAAACTGTTAAACCATCCATTCCTTTCTATTTTATGTCAATTGCCAAAAATGTCTGGTTCGGCTTGATCGTTGCAGTTTCCATAGCCTTATGGTTTGCAAATTCCATTCTTCCCGGATTTCTTGCAAATTCCAGGTTAGCTTTTGCTTTAGCAATGGATAAATCATTTCCGAAATCACTTGCAAAAGTAAACAGAAAAACAGGTTCTCCCACAAATGCTGTTCATTTGAATGCGGTTTTCTGCTTTATCGGCGTTTTGATAATGCTGCTTTCTGTAAATGTGATTCTTTCGATATTAACAGTTACCACCTTTTTTATTTTCTGGCCATATGGTTTAAGCGCAATGTTGCTTCCATATCATAAACCGGAGATTTATAATCGTTCACCGGTAAAATGGGAAATCTTCAAAATTCCGGTCATGAGTATATTAGGTGCATTTACATTTATTGTTGGCTGGTTTTTTATCTATCTGTCTATCAGAAATTTCTCACCAGTTATAATGCTAACCTTAATTGGTGTGATGTTGATTGGAATGGTCGTTTATTTAGTTCAGCAAAATAAGAACAAAAAAGATGGTGTGGATGTGAGTAAAATATATTCACAAATTCCACCTGAATAGAGGAGTTTATTTTTGGCGAAATTATTCTTTTCAGTTGATGTTCACGGCGCAAATAGTGTTTGGAGAAAATGGCTGCGGATTCCCGAACTTTATGGAGTTGATGCACTTCTATTATGTGGTGATCTAACTGGAAAATCACTTGTTCCCTTAATTGAAAAAGGAAAAGGTAAATACAATGCCTATTATTTTGGGAGAAATTGGACTCTGGAAAAAGGAAAAGAAGCGGATGAAATGGAAAAGCGAATTCAGGATGCAGGAGCTTATACATTGAGATGCAATTCCGACAAAATTAAAGAACTTGAAAATAATCCTGAACAAGTTGAAAAACTGATGATGCAAATGATAAAAGATAGAATTCATTATTGGATGGAAATGCTCATCGCTAAGATCGATCTTTCCAAAGTTGATGTAGTTGCTATGCCCGGAAATGATGATGATCATGAAATCGATGAAGTTATAAAATCCTTTGGAGATAAAGGAGTAATTTGGTGTCTGGATGATGCAATTGATATTCTGGGAATTCCTACTATAAGTCTCGATTATGTAAATCCAACTCCGTGGGACACACCAAGAGAAGATAATGAGAAAGGAATGAAAAAACGTCTTAAGAAACTTATTAAAAAACTCGATGACCCATCTCAATCAATTTTCAATTTTCACGCACCTCCCTATGGAACCATGCTCGATCTTGCTCCAGAACTCGATGCAAATAAAAAACCGGTAACTGTTGCCGGACAGGTAAATTTTGTGCATGTCGGCTGTAAAGCTGTTACAGAAGCTATTGAAAAATATCAGCCATTAATTGGGCTTCACGGACATATTCACGAATCATACGGTCATGATAAGATCGGAAATACTCCGGTTGTGAATCCGGGCTCTGAATATGGCGAAGGAATTTTGCGTGGATTTATTGTCGAAATAAAAGATAAGAAAATTATCAATTATTGGAAAGTAGAAGGTTAATGATGATCGCCAAAGATATTCCCTGTATTCCTGATGGAATTGAAATCAATGAAAAATCTTTAAGAAAGCAAGAATCCGCTTTTCTGAAAGTCCTCAATGAAATTATGGAAAAAGCAAAAGAATTTGATGTCACAATACGAGTTGTCGGTTCACTTGCTTTCCGAATAAAATGCCCTGATTATAAATATATAGAGTACGAAAATCAACACTATCTCGCTGATATTGATTTTATTACTTATTCAAAAGAGATTATAAAAGTTCAGGATGTCTTTTTTGAACTTGGCTGGACAGAAAATCAAAATATTTTAAGACTGTTCGGTGATAAAAGAAGAATTTTCTATCATCCTGATGAAAACATTCATTCAGATATTTTCATTAATAAATTGAGATTTTGTCATGAAATTGATCTTAAGAAAAGATTAAAAATCGATTATCCAACAGTAAGTTTGATTGATCTACTTTTAGGGAAGCTTCAAATTGTCGAAATTAACAAGAAGGATTTAGTAGATACGGTGGTTCTTCTCAGCCAGTTTCCAATTTCCAAAACAGACAATAATACTGATGAGATAGACGGACATTATTTAGCAAAATTATGTTCCGGAGATTGGGGCTGGTGGAAGACAGCAACTTCCAACATCGAAAAGACAAGAAAATTTGCTAATGAACACCTTACTAAAAATGACGCCGATAAAGTAAAAGAAAAACTAGATATTTTATCTCGTCTAATAGAAGAGAAACCTAAAACTTTGAAATGGAAAATGCGTTCTAAAATTGGTGATAAAATGAAATGGTATCGAGAAGTTGAAGAAGTTGAGAGATGATAACCAAAATTAATAATTAATAAAACTAGGAGAAAAAAATGTTTTCAAAAAATGAATTATGTAAAACATTTATTAATGATGTTAATGAACATCCGGAAAGAATAAATGTTTCGATTGAAAGAATCGAAGAAGTATTAAAAATGGTCATAGGAGAAGAAAAAGCAGAAAATATCTGTAATAATAAGTTATTCAATGTTAAGAATAAACGAGCACAAATAGAAGAGGAAAAAGCTAATTCGATTTGTGATTTAATATTAGAGAATATCAACTATGATCAACTGCAAAGAATAATATTAATGTTTCAGGATTCGGAAATTTCAACACAAGAAGCAATTGAACTTCATGAGAAATTTAAAATTCCTGTATCTCACCTTGAAAAAGATATTATTCCTGTTCGTGGAGAAGGTGCGTGGATTGTAAGTAATCAAGGAAAAACATATTTAGATATGGATAGTAACTATAGTGCTACAAATCTTGGTATGAATAATGAAGAAATTGCCAAAGGATTATATAATCAGGCATCTCAATTAATTTCTATGAAAGAAGATAGAGTGCACATCCCCAGATCTCGATTTCTGAAAAGAATCATGGGAATGATGCCAGAAGGACTTACGAATTTTTATTGGCAAAATAGTGGTGGTGAAGCTGTAGATAAATCAATCAAGATTGCAAAAGCCTTCACTGGTCATCGTGGTGTCATTGCATTAGAAAATGGCTTTCACGGTAGAACTCATGGTGCTTTAGCTGTAACTTACAATTTAAAGTATAGAAAACCCTTTGGATTGGAGAATGAAGATTGGGTTCATTTTGTTAAACCGGGAGAGATTGATGAAATAGAAGATTTGTTTAAAGAAAATAAAGCAAGATCAATTATTTTAGAACTGGTACAAGGAGAAGAAGCTGGTATTAATCCTCTAGAGAAGGGCTTTGTTAGCAGGATAAGAAAAATATGCGATAAATACAATGGAGTAATGATTTGTGATGAGGTGCAAACCGGTTTTGGTCGCGTAGCAGAAAAAGAAGGAGAATGGTTCGCAAGTCACACTTATAATGTTATTCCTGATATTATGGTAATTGGAAAATCATTCGGTGGCGGATATCCTGTTACTGCTGTAGTTTCAAACGATAAAATATCCGATGCAATGAAAGGCGGATATGATGGTTCAACATTCGGAGGAAATCCAATGGCTATGGTTGCTGCTCTGATAGCAACGAGACAAATGCGGGAATTGAATATAACAAAAAATGTTGTAGAAAGGTCTAAGCAGATTTTTGATGGATTAGACAAAATTGACAAAAAATTTGATATTTTTTCAAATCCACACGGTATGGGAATGATGATCGGTTTTGATTTACCTTCAGCAGATGATGTAAACAAATTCCAGGATTTACTTGTTAAATATAGAGTTAAATCATCATTATCAACGAATAACACTGTTAGATTTCTTCCTCCTTTGATTCTTTCTGAAATTGAAGGAAAATTTTTATTATCTGCAATTGAGAAAGCATTAGAAGACATGTAATTCATGAATAAAGGGGAGAAAATTAAACTCATAGATTTCCGACAGAAATTACATAAAAATCCAGAGCTTTCAGGAAAAGAAAAAAATACATCCGAATATATTATTGAGATATTGAAAAAACTCTCTCCGGACGAAATCATCACTAAAATTGGTGGATTTGGAACTGCTGCAATTTTTGATTCAAAGAAACCCGGAAAAACAATAATGTTCCGTGCGGAACTCGATGCTTTGCCTATCATTGAATCAAATAATTTTTCTTATAAAAGCGGGAATACCGGAGTTTCGCACAAATGCGGTCACGATGGACACCTGACAATCCTTGTCGGACTTGCAGAGAAAATAAAACTGGAAATCAGCAATCTAAGAGGGAAAATTATCCTCTTATTCCAACCAGCAGAGGAAATAGCAGAAGGTGCAAAACTTGTTCTAAAAGACCCAAAATTCAGATTACTCAAACCAGATTTTATTTTTGCGTTTCATAATCTTCCCGGATTTGAAAAAGGTTCAATAATTCTTCGCAAAGGTATTTTTGCATCATCTTCTAAAGGAATGATAGTAAGATTAAAAGGTGAATCTGCTCATGCTGGACAGCCCGCAAGCGGCAATAATCCAGTTCTTGCAATGATTGCTATCATTAAAGGCTTGATAGCAATTCCACAGAAGTTTACTTCTTTAAACAATTCTGCTCTGATAACAATAATTCACGCGAAATTAGGAGAAAGGGCTTTCGGTACTTCGCCTGGATATGCTCAAGTTATGGCTACATTCCGTTCTCACAAAGATGAAGATATGAAAATTATGACTCAAAAAGCAATTTCACTTGTAAAAGAAAAAGCAATAACAGCTAATTTGGATTATGAAATAGAATGGGTTGAATATTTCCCGGCAATTGTTAATAATGATGAATCTGTAGATATTATCGAAGCTGCTGCGAAAAACCTCGGGAAAAAGATCATATATGAAAAACATCCTTTCGCCTGGACTGAGGATTTTTCCTATTTTACACAAAAATTCAAAGGAGCTTTTTTCGGTTTAGGTTCAGGGAAAGATATTCCGCAACTGCATAATTCAAACTATGATTTTCCCGATGATATTATTGAAGATGGGATTAACATCTTTTTTGAAATAATAAATGAGGTTCAAAGGAGAAAATGAAAAAGATAATGCATTCTTCTTACATAGAATTAGATCAGAAAGCTCTCAAGCAAAATATAAAATATCTAAAAAAAAGATTTGGAAATTCCGTGAAGTTTGCATCGGTAATAAAAGTAAATGCTTATGGACACGGGATAAAAGAATTTATTCCAATGGCAGAATCATGCGGTATAGATTATTTTGCCGTTTTTGATGCTTATGAAGCTGAAATAGCTTATAAAGTAAAAAATCCCAATACAGCATTGATGATTATGGGAATGATAGACAATTCTGATTTGAACTAGGCAATTAAAAATGATATTTCTTTCTATGTTTTTGAGTTAGATCGTTTGGAGCAAGCAATAAAAACTGCAAAAAAAATAAATAAAAAAGCGAAAATTCATATTGAATTAGAAACAGGACTAAACCGAACAGGATTTGAAAACGAGGAGCTGGAAAAAGCTGTTCATTTAATCCTGAAGAATAGAGAATATCTTTTTATCGAAGGTATTTGCACTCATTATGCAGGAGCAGAAACAATTGCAAATTATGTTAGAGTTCAAGAACAATTTAAACAATTCAATAAACTTACTCGTTTGTTAGCAGAAAAAGGAATTGTTCCAAAATATCGTCATACTGCTAGTTCGTCTGCTGCTCTAATTTATCCTCACTCACGGATGGATATGGTTCGTATCGGAATTGCTCAATATGGTTTCTGGCCAAGTATGGAAACAAAAATGTATAATCTACTTGATGATGATACAAAGTTTACCCGTGACCCATTACATCAGATTCTTCAATGGAAAAGTAAAATAATGAGCATAAAAATTATAAAACCAGGAAAATTTATTAGCTATGGAAACTCATTTCTAACCACAAAAACAACAAAAATTGCCACTATACCTATCGGTTATTTCCACGGATATCGACGTAGCCTGAGTAATGTTGGTTTTGTATTGATCGGAGGTAAAAAAACACCTGTTATTGGTATGGTTAATATGAATATGTTCATTGCAAATGTAAGCTCAACTCCAGAAGCACAAAAAGGTGATGAAGTGGTGTTAATTGGTAGACAAGGGAAAAATAAAATCAGCGTAGCATCTTTTTCAGAATTATCAAATTTTGTGAATTATGAACTGCTCTCCAGATTGCCTATGGAAATTCCTAGATATGTAACTAATAACTAATTATAAATAATATATCTCTTTTATGTTCGACATCATTATTAAAAACGGAACCATCTATGACGGAACTTTATCAGAACCTTTTGTTTCTGATATTGGAATAATTGGGGATAAAATAGATGCTAAAAGCTTACTGTCTATATTCTGTTTGTGATGGTTCAAAACTTATTGGCTATCTTAGTGTTATAAGTGATGGAATTGCTGATGCTTTTTTGGTAAACCTAATGGTTCATCTAGAATATCAATATCAGGGTAAAGAAATTGGAAAACCAATGATAATCCGTCCTATTTTAGATTTGAGTTTAGATTTGAAGGATGAATGTGTTAAGTGTAGGCAGATTTTATTCAATACTGAATTATAGACTTTTTATAAACAGTTTAGTTTTCATATTTTAAAAGCAGGCATCATTGACAATGGTAAAATGAAGTTGCCATTTTAGATGCTAAACTCTCCACCTAAATCTTTTAAATCCGAAAGAGGATAAACCTGTTTCTACCCACCAACTGACAGGTATCCCTTCCCCGATTTACTCGGGGATAATTGTGGATGGCTTTTCATCCTTCGCAGTAGCACTGCTACGGAGAATGGATATCCCCAATCAAAATAAAGTGAAAGTTATTTCCAATGGGAAAGATCTATTTCTAAAGCCCTTACTTTTTTTAAAAAAGTTAAACGAAACTCAATTTTTGGTAAATTAGAAATCGAAATAATCAAATTCTTTTGAAATATTACCTTTAATAGATTTTCTTAACTCTCTAATTTTATTGAAAGACATTTCTGATAGTTTTATTTTAGGAGTAATAAAAATTTTTACTTCTATGTTATCGGGAAAAGGAATATTGTCTAATTCTAAATCTCCTATCCGGGAAGGTATTATGAATTGTTTTTTTATCATCTAAAGTCATCACACGAAGAAATTTGTCACCCAACTCAGGGATTATACCCAAAAAGGATATCTATTACCTTCCTGTCTTTCTACTTTAATTGGTTTCTCTAAAACCCGAATATACTATTCCTTTTTAAGATAAGGTCGTTTTATCAAAAACTTACTTTCAAAATATTTGGTCCGCCAACTGGCGGATATTTTAACATCACATACCTTATTTACTGAAGTTTTTGTTCATAATAAAAGAATTTCTGTCTAACTAATAATTATACTGCATATTCCAGTCTAACATCCTATCTTATTCGTTAACAACTCAATTATATAATGCAAGTTACCAAAATAAATAAATGAGAGAAAACTTGTATTATATTTAATCAAAATAATTTATTTAAAAAGAAGTGTAAATTAAAAAGAATTAATTTTTGCTTGACATTAAAATTTAAAGAGACAATTTCAGTGTACTTTTCAATGGAAAAGTGAAAAATGAGAAAAAAAATAATTATTATAATACTTGGTTTTTTGTTTTTGCCAACATTATACTTTTCTAATGAAGTTGAATCCATACCTGATTTGTCATTCAGGCTTGATTTACCGGTTCTTAGAATATTAACTCCTGAATCTACAATATTAGAATGTGATTCTAATGAGACAGATGATGTATTTGGTCCCATGAAAAAGAAAGGGGATAATCCCTCAAAGAAAGGTGAAGAAGAGCAGCGCATAGAGCGTCGTGGTCATAGAATACGAATTGTTGTGCAAAAAAAAGGCAAGAAATCAATAATCCAGGGAAGATAAGCAATTCCTTTTATTGCTGTAAAAATAGCTGGCTGAAATATCAGTTTAGCTATTTTTCTATAAATTTTGAAGATTAATAAAACAAATAAATAAGGAAGGATAAAAATCTATGTATGATATAAGAGATTTAAGCCTAGCCAAAAAAGGATTAGAAAGAATCCAATGGGCTGAAAAAAATATGCCCGTAATACGAAAAATACGAACAAGATTTGAAAAAGAAAAGACCCTGGAAAATATTAGAATTGGAAGCTGCTTACATGTAACTACTGAGACTGCTAATTTGATGCGGACTTTAAAAGCAGGCGGAGCTAAAGTCAGACTTTGTGCTTCTAATCCACTTTCAACTCAAGATGATGTTGCTGCTGCACTTGTTAAATATTTTGATATTGATGTTTATGCAATCACTGGTGAGGACAATAAAACTTATTATGAGCACATTGACAGCGTATTGGAATTTAATCCGCAGATTACACAAGATGATGGCTGTGATTTGGTTTCAACAATTCATTCAAAATATCCTGAAAAATGCAAAGATGCAATTGGTGGTAGTGAGGAAACCACTACAGGTATAATTAGACTTCATAGTATGCATAATGATGGTGCTTTGAAATATCCAATCATTGCAGTAAATGATGCAAAAACAAAACATTTTTTTGATAACCGTTATGGCACTGGACAAAGTACAATTGATGGTATTATAAGAGCTACTGATATGCTTATTGCCGGTTCTACTGTTGTAATTGCTGGTTATGGCTGGTGTGGAAGAGGCTTTGCAATGCGAGCTAAAGGTATGGGTGCAAATGTCATTATCACAGAAGTTGACCATCTGAAGGCAATTGAAGCTGTATTAGATGGTTTTCGTGTGATGAAAATGATTAATGCAGTCCCCCTTGGCGACCTGTTCGTTACTCTTACAGGAGATATAAATGTTATTGATATTCATCATATAAAGAAAATGAAAGATGGAGCGATTATATGCAACTCCGGACATTTTGATGTGGAAATAAATTTAAAAGAATTAAATAAAATTTGTGAGAGCAAGAAAAAAGTCAGAGAATTTGTTGATGAATATAAAATTGATGGCAAGAGTATCTATGTTTTAGCAGAAGGAAGACTGATAAATCTGGCTGCTGCAAACGGACATCCTGCTGCTGTTATGGATATGAGTTTTGCTAATCAATCTTTAGTTGCTGAATATTTTGTTAAAAAATTCAAAAATGGTGAGAAATTACCAATTAAAGTAATGCCTGTTCCTAAAGATATTGATGACCATATTGCTGAACTTAAACTTGAATCTATGAATATAAAGATAGATGAGCTGACAAAAGAGCAGAAGAAGTATTTAGCCTCCTGGTCAATTGGAACATAAATAAAATGATATAATTCAAATTACAAATAACTTGATATGAAGTATGCTGATATTGCCAAAAAGTGGAAAAATTTTAACAACTGGAAGACAGCATATACATTAACCCGTATTAGCAAGATGTCTCCTGAAGAAAGGGTAAACGAATATTTTGCCTTGATGTTGACTTTCTACAGATTACATCCTGAAGAAAAAGGCAAGATTCATTGGGATAAGATGGAATATTACCAAAATTTACAAAAGAAATTTACATCATGCAAAAAACATTAAGAAAGATCATCAGCCATTTAAGTGAAAATAGGGTAGAGTATGCTGTAATTGGAGGACTTGCTAATTCTTTTTATGGTAATCCACGAGCAACACAAGACATAGACATTCTGATTAGTTGTGAGAATAACAGACAATCTTTACTCATAAGCCAATTAGAAAGGCAATATACAATTTTACCCAAGAATCCTCTTGAATTTATCCAGCAAACAAAAGTTTTACCTATAAAGGATAAACAAACTAATGTTACAATTGATTTAGTCTTTTCTTTGATATCCTTTGAAGATGCCGCTATAAAGAAGGCAAAAAAGATAAAGATATTTGATATTGACACAAGAATAATAACTCTGGAAAATTTGATAATAATGAAACTTGTTTCAGATAGGATAAAGGATATTGATGATGTTAAATTTTTAGTGAAAAGCAATATGGAAAAAATTGATTGGAAATATTTAGAAACAGAAGTGGAGGAGCTCTCACTTCTTTTAGAGACTAATACAATAATGAAAAAGTTCAATGAGTTCAGAAAGGAAGGAAGATGAATCAGAGTAAACACATATTTACTTCTGAATCGGTCACAGAAGGACATCCAGATAAAATTGCTGACCAGATTTCTGATGCAATTTTGGATGAAGTTTTACGATGTGACTCCGAAGGCAGAGTTGCCTGTGAGACATTTGTTACAACAGGATTGGTGTTAGTCGGTGGAGAAATAACAACAAAATGTTATGTTGATATTCCCAAAATTGTAAGAGAAACTGTTAAAGAGATTGGTTATACTAAACCAGAGTTAGGATTTGATTATCGGACAACTGCTGTATTATCTACAATCAATAGGCAGTCTCCTGATATAGCATTAGGTGTTAATAAAACAGATACTCACGAACAGGGTGCAGGCGACCAGGGTATGATGTTTGGATATGCTTGCAATGAAACTTCAGAGCTTATGCCTATACCAATAATGTTAGCTCATAAATTAGTGAGAAGATTAGCTGAAGTCAGGAAAGATGGAATACTAATATACTTAAAGCCAGATGGTAAATCTCAAGTGTCTATTGAATACGAAGATGGTATTCCACAAAGGATTGTTGATATTGTAATATCTGCTCATCACTCACCTGATATAGAAATTGGACAACTGAGAAACGATATATCAGAACAAGTTATTAAACATGTAATATCGTCAGATTTGTGGAATGAAGATATTAAGATTCATATTAATCCAACTGGTAGATTTGTAATAGGTGGTCCGATGGGTGATACTGGCTTGACAGGCAGGAAGATAATTGTAGACACTTATGGAGGTAAAGGGAGTCATGGCGGAGGATGTTTCTCAGGCAAAGACCCGTCTAAGGTTGATAGAAGCGGTTCTTACATGGCAAGATATATTGCGAAAAATATAGTTGCTGCCAATCTTGCGACAGAATGCGAACTGCAATTAGCTTATGCCATTGGCGTGCCAGAACCAGTAAGTGTAACTATAGATACATTTGGGACTGGAAAGATACCTGATGAAGAATTAGCAAGAATCGTCAGAAAAGTCTTTCCGCTTAAACCTGCTGAAATTATTGAATATTTAAATCTAAAAAGACCAATTTACAAAAAAACAGCAGCTTACGGCCATTTTGGTAGAACAGAAGAGACTTTTACATGGGAAAAAGTTGACAAGGTAAAAGAAATAAATAAATATTTAGTCTGATTTACTTACTAAAAAGGGCTAAGCAACATGAATAATAATTCTGAAGTTGCTGAAATTTATGGTGATTTGGATATTCCAAATGATGGAACAAAATGGTATGCAATTTATACCAAATCACGGCACGAAAAGAAAGTGGCAAAAAGTTGCAAAGATTATAAAATATCATATTATTTGCCTTTGCAGGACAGTATTAGACATTATAAAAACAGAGTTGTTATTTTTAAAAAACCATTATTTTCAAGCTATATCTTTTGTAGATGTGATTCTAAATCTAAAAAAGATTTATACTATACAGGTCATATATGTAAATTCATAGAAGCATTCAATCAGAAAAAATTTATCAGCGAATTACAACAAATATATAATATAAAAGAACAAAGTGCTAATTTACTTCCACATTCTTTTCTAAAAAAAGGAAAAAGAGTTAAAATTATAAGAGGTCCTTTTAAAGATTTTGAGGGAAAAATATCACATTATAAGGGGAAATACAAATTTGTTATCAACCTTGAATTAATCAAACAAGCTGTAGCTGTTGAAATTGATACTCGGGATATCTATTTAGTCTAAATTTTATTTAATAAATTATGTAATTTGCATAATACTAATCAGTTGCGAAAAATAAAAATTGCAACTGACGGGGACGAAGTGCGCCTACTTGAAAGGATATTATGAATTTACCAAAGATTGCTGTCATCGGCTCTGGCTCATGGGGTTTTAACCATGTAAGAACTTTTTATTCATTAAAAAATTGTGAACTTGTTTGTGTATGTGATCTAATTCCAGAAAATCTCCAAAGAGTAAAAAAGCAATTTCCAGATGTTAATACGGAAAATGACTATAAAAAGATTATTATCAGTCCTGACATAGACGCTGTGGTTGTAGCAACCAACGCAGAAACCCACTATGAAATTGCAAAGAATGCACTTATTGCGGGAAAGCACTGCTTTGTTGAAAAACCTATCACTTTGAACATTAATGGAGCTGAAGAGTTGGTTGATTTAGCAAATCAAAATAAACTAATTTTGATGGTCGGTCATCTTCTTTTATATCATTCTGCTATTGATTATTTAAAAAATTTAGTTGATGACAAAAAAATTGGTGATGTGCTTTATATTTATTCTCAAAGAGTAAATCTCGGCAAGGTTCGTTCAACAGAAAATGCACTCTGGAGTTTTGCACCGCATGATATTTCTATTATGCTTTTTCTTATAAATGAAAAACCTGTTAGAGTTTCTGCAACGGGACAAAGTTTTTTGCAGAAAAAAGAGCAGATTTACGATGTCGTATTTTTCACTATCTATTTTGAAAATGGAGTCATAGCAACAGGACAGGTTAGCTGGCTTGACCCACATAAAATCAGAAAATTTACTATTGTAGGAAGCAAAAAAATGGTCACTTTTGATGATATGGAAATACGGGAGAAAATCAGAATCTACGACAAAGGTGTGGATGCATCTCATGTAACTTATGATTCCTTTGCTGAATCTCTTATTCTTCACGATGGTGATATAACTATTCCGAAAATCAATCTTGGTGAACCATTAAAAAGAGAGGACAGCCATTTTATAGATTGTATCATGAATCATGAAAAACCTTTGACTGATGGGCAGAATGGACTGGATGTGCTTAAAGTTTTGGTTGCTGCTCAAAAGTCTTTAGAAAATAATGGGCAACCGGAAAAAATTTAAAATTCAAAATGAAATTCAATAAACTTCCCAAGAATGTATTAGAAAAATTTCCAGAGTTGGTAAAACTTTTAAAGAATGATAAAAACATAGTAGCTTTTTATGTATCTAATAGTGCTGAAACTGGTAACTTAAAACCTCTTAGTGATTTAGATTTTAAATAATTTCGTGACCAGTTTGATAAAACTTTTCTTGAGAAATTAGGATATGTTGGATTATAAAATAAATGATCACTTGCAAAGATTAGTTAGATGTTTCAATGGATTAAAAAATATTAGAAAGCGCCCCAAAAGTGAGTTTTTAGTAATTGACTTTTTACAAGCAAGTAGCGAGAGATATTTAAAATTGGCAATTGAAAGCTGTATGAATATAGGTAACTCCATTATTTTGCTTGAACAGTTTAACAAAAAAATTCCAACATCAAGGACTAATGCTGATATTTTTATAGTATTATCAAAAATTGGAGTAATTGATGAGCATTTTTCTTTTGAACTAATAAGAATGATAGAACTTTATAATCGTTTAGAGCATATTTATTGGAATATTAATAAAGAAGAAATGTATAATATTATTCAAACAAATTTAGGAAATTTTAAGAAATTTATTGAATGTGTAATTCAATATTATAATAAAAAATATAAAGTTCATTGTGCTTAGTAAAGTATTCAGAAAAAACGAGGAAAAATGAAAGCAATAAGACAGGTTAAAGAAGTAAAAAATCACCAGGTATTGGTAAGACTACCTGAAGATTTTGGGAACAAAGAAGTTGAAGTAATTATAATACCTCTTAATGAAATAGATAAAGAAAAATTGAGTGCCAGAGATAAATTTTTGAAATTTCTATTAAGTGGACCTACTTTGAGCCCAGAAGAGATACAGAGAATAGAAGCAATGCAAAGGGAGTTTAATCAATGGCCAATAGAAAAATTTTGATAGATACTTCCATAGTAATTGAATATGTAAGAAAGAAAAATAAGGCAAAGACTATTTTGTATGAACTCTATAAATCTTATGATGAACTTTTTATTTCTTCTATCACCGTCTTTGAAATTTTTGTTGGTGTAAATATAGAAAATGTTAATTTAATCAATCAGTTATTTGAAGGATTTAGAATTTTACCATTTGACTTAACGATTGCAAAAATCGCATCTCAAGTTTACAATGAATTAAAATCTCAAAATAAAATAATTGAATTCAGAGATATTTTTATTGCCGCAACCGCTATTGGCAATAGTTTATCAGTAGTTACTTTAAATACTAAAGACTTTGAAAGGATTCCAAATCTGGAAATTCTAAAAAGTTTTTGATACTGCAAGAAAGGAATAGAAAGGAATAGATATGAAAATACCAATGTTAGACCTTAACGCCCAATATGAGCCAATTAAAGATGATGTGTTAAATGCAATAAAAGAGGTTTTTGAATCCAAAAGATTTATAAACGGACCTCAAATTACAGAATTGGAAGAGAAAATTGCAGGATATTGTCAGTGCAAATATGCAATAGGCGTTTCTTCTGGAACAGATGCAATTTTGATTTCCTTAATGGCAATGGAAATTGGACAGGGAGATGAGGTCATTACGACACCATTTACTTTTTTCGCAACAGCAGGTTGCATTTATCGTATGGGTGCAAAGCCTGTTTTTGTAGATATTGACCCCAAAACATATAATATAAATCCTAATCTGATTGAAGAAAAAATTACTGACAAAACAAAAGCCATCATTCCTGTTCATCTTTTTGGGCAGATAGCTGAGATGGACAAAATAAATGGGATTGCAAAAAAACATAATCTTTATGTAATTGAAGATGCTGCACAGGCTATCGGTTCAGAATATTTACCCTGTGGAATAAATATTACGCAGAATAAAAGCAATTATAATAAAAATAGTATTCCACAGGGCGAGGGTAAAAGAGCTGGTTCAATAGGTGATGTAGGCTGCTTCTCATTTTTCCCGAGCAAAAATCTCGGCTGTTGCGGTGACGGTGGAATGGTTACAACAAATAACGAAGAATTAGCAGAAAAAATAAGAGTACTCCGAGCTCATGGGAGTAAACCAAAATATTATCATAAAATTATTGGTGGTAATTTTAGACTTGATACTATTCAAGCAGCGGTTTTATTAGTTAAATTCCCATTATTAGAAAAATGGCATAAAGGTCGTCAGAAAAATGCTCTTTACTATAATAAAAGATTGAACAATACTGTTGAAACCCCGTATGTAGAAAATTATAATAGGATGATTTATAATCAATATACGATTAGAGGTAAAAATAGAAATAGACTTCAACACCATTTAAAAGATTCCAATATTGGAAATGCGATTTACTATCCTGTTCCGCTTCACCTTCAAGAATGTTTTGCATATCTTGGGTATGAAGAAGGAGATTTACCAGAAGCAGAAAAAGCATCAAATGAAGTAATTTCAATACCAATTTATCCCGAATTGACAGATGAACAAAAGGATTATATAATTGAAGAGGTAAAAAGAGGTATAGGGGATATAAAGGTATAAGGAAATAGGGTAGAAATTAAAGATTAAAGTGCTGAAAAGATTAAAGCAAAAAAGAGAGGAGAAACAAAATGGCAATAAAAACACCAAACATTAACAATGTAACTTTAGCCGGAAACATTGTAAGAGACCCAGAAATACGAGAAGTTGGTGAGAAAAAGACGAAAGTTACTACAATTACAGTAGCAAATAACCGTCCGTATCAAGATAAAGATGGGAAATGGCAAAAGGAGACTACTTTTGTTGATGCTGAAGTATGGGGTTTACAAGCAGAAAAACTCGGTGAATACGGCAAAAAAGGCACGCCAGTTATTGTGGAAGGAAATCTAAAACTTAATAAGTGGGAAGATAAAGAAGGAAAATCGTATTCTAAATTACGGATAAGAGCCAATAGAATTCATATTCTAAATTATCCAGAGAAATAGTGCTCCGATTTATCGGAGTGAATCTAGATAGTTATAAAATTTTGGAAAAAGATTAAAGTGCTTGAAAGATTAAAGATTAAAGTTCTGGAAAGATTAATGCAAAAATGAGATATGGCAAAATATGATAAAATATAAATTAGGATTAGCCCCACAATTTATTGTGGGGTAAAGAAATAAAAGAATATTTTAACTGTTTCAACAGTTTACCCGCTTACAGAAAGAGTTTATGGGAAACCGATGAATCGGTTAAGTATTTCTTTTTTTTAGGTTCCCCCTGATAAATCAGGGGGCTAATCCTAAAAATATCTATTTTGCAGAACCCATTTAATGCAAAAAAGAGAGGATAACACAATGGCTATCAGAACACCAAACATTAACAATGTAACTTTAGCCGGAAACATTGTAAGAGACCCAGAAATACGAGAAGTTGGTGAGAAAAAGACGAAAGTTACTACAATTACAGTAGCAAATAACCGTCCGTATCAAGATAAAGATGGGAAATGGCAAAAAGAGACTACTTTTGTTGATGCTGAAGTATGGGGTTTACAAGCAGAAAAACTCGGTGAATATGGCAAAAAAGGCACGCCAGTTATTGTGGAAGGGAATCTAAAACTTAATAAGTGGGATGATAAAGAAGGAAAGTCTCATTCTAAATTACTGATAAGAGCGAATAGAGTTCATATTCTAAATTATTCGGAGAAATGATAAAGTAACAAAGTGATAAAGTAAAAAGCAAAAATCAATCAGGCTTTGCAAAGCTACGCCATGACAAGAAAGGAAAAATCAGAAATTAGAAATAAAATAAACCAAATTATTGAAAATCTAATTAGAGAATAAAAAATTTTATATGAAACGCATTGTGCATAAGTCCCATAGTTTTAAAGAAGCTGAAAAGTGGGATATCCAGCAACAGATAAACATGACCCCACAGCAGAGATTGGAATCTGCAAAAGAATTAAGCAAAAGGGTGTACGGAACAAATTTGCTGGATGTTCGAGAATATCATGAAAGAAATAAGAAAAAATAATTATTCCCCCGATGTTCTTGAACTGATGGCATTGTTATACAAAAATAAAGTAGAATACTTAATTGTTGGTGGTCAGGCTGTGATTTATTATGGACATGTTAGACTTACAGGTGATATTGATTTTCTATACAATCAGACTGAGAAAAATGTTGATAAACTCTACATTACGCTCCTTGAATTCTGGAATAATGATATACCTGGACTTCACGATAAAAATGAGTTGATGGAAAAGAATGTTATCTTTCAGTTTGGTGCGGTTCCAAATCGTATAGATTTGATTAGCAAAATCGAAGCAGTAAATTTCAAAGGAGCATGGCAAAAACGAGAAATCGTTAAAATTAATACTGGGAACGAAATACTAGAAGTGTATTTTATTGATGCTGAAAATTTGATAAAAAATAAAGAAACGCTCAAAAGAGAAAAAGATCTTGATGACTTAAAATATTTAAAGCAGATTAAATTGAAATAATATAACGGGAAAAAAGAGAGGAGAAACAAAATGGCAATAAGAACACCAAACATTAACAATGTAACTTTAGCCGGAAACATTGTAAGAGACCCAGAAATACGAGAAGTTGGTGAGAAAAAGACGAAAGTGACAACAATTACAGTAGCAAATAACCGTCCGTATCAAGATAAAGATGGGAAATGGCAAAAAGAGACTACTTTTGTTGATGCTGAAGTATGGGGTTTACAAGCAGAAAAACTCGGTGAATATGGCAAAAAAGGCACGCCAGTTATTGTGGAAGGGAATCTAAAACTTAATAAGTGGGATGATAAAGAAGGAAAGTCTCATTCTAAATTACTGATAAGAGCGAAAAGAGTTCATATTCTGGTCATGCCATAGGCATAATTCCAGAGAAGTAGCATTCCGATTTATCGGAGTGAATATAGGTAGTCATAAAATTTTATAGCTAACTCTTTCAAACAAGTATGAAATTTGAGGAGTCCCGAAAACAAATTGGGGCATCCCATTAAATAGGAAAAGATTTAACCCCAGTGAAATAGTCCCGATATACCCGTTCTCCCCGCCTTCCATCCGGATTTGTCGGGAGGACTGCGTTTCGGAGCTGGCGGGTAGATTCGGGTTTATCCCAAATCAAAATAAAATGAAGGCGTTTTCAGATGAAACATACATGTCCCCGATGTCTCGGGGACGCAAAGGAGAATGAAAATTGAATTTGTTTGCGTTACAAAGTAAAATTTTGGTAAAGAACTGGATTCCCGCGTTCGCGGTAATGACAGCTTGTTTTGACATTTGTGATTGTTAGCACCAGTTATGATTATAATGAATAAGGTGTACTTTGTGCCTTTGTGGTTAGAAAGGATTTTCAGATGAAAAATTCAAAAATATTAATAACCGGAGCTGCAGGTTTTATTGGATTTCATCTATGTAAGAAATTAGTAAACGATAACTTTTATGTTGTTGGTCTGGACAATATTAGTGATTATTACGATGTCGGCTTAAAATATGGCAGATTAGAAGAATTAGGTATTAAAACCCCGAATATTCACTATAATGAAATCGTAAATAGTGAGAAATATAATAATTTTGATTTTATCAGATTAGATTTGAAAGAGAAGCCGAAATTGTTGAAAGTATTTGAAAAATACAATTTTGAATATGTTGTTAATTTAGCAGCTCAAGCAGGTGTCAGATATAGCATTCAAAATCCTGATGCATACTTGGAAAGTAATATTATCGGATTCTATAATATTTTAGAATGTTGTAAAATTTATAAAATCAGACATCTCGTTTATGCAAGCAGTTCATCTGTATATGGTTTGAATGAAAAGATGCCGCTATCAACGACTGATAATGTTGACCATCCTATTAGTTTATACGCAGCAAGTAAGAAGAGCAATGAATTATTAGCACATTGTTATAGTCATCTGTATAATCTGCCAACTACAGGTTTGAGATTTTTTACAGTGTATGGTCCCTGGGGAAGGCCTGATATGGCATATTTTCTATTTACAAAGAGGATTTTGGAAGACAAACCGATTAATGTTTATAATTATGGCAAAATGGAAAGGGATTTTACTTATATTGATGATGTAGTTGAAGGTGTTAAACGAGTCATCACAAGTATTCCGAAGCCGGACCAAAATTGGAGTGGGGAAAAACCAAATCCAGGAACATCAAAAGCACCATTCAAGATATACAATATTGGGAATAATGCACCAGTAAAATTAATGGACTTTATTGAGGAGATTGAAAAAAAACTGAATAAAAAAGCTAAGAAGAATATGATGCCTTTACAATCTGGTGATATTCCAAAGACGCATGCAGATGTTAGTAATTTAGTAAAGGAAGTAAATTATCACCCAAATACTTCATTTAAAAAAGGGATTTCAAATTTCATTGATTGGTATCTGGATTTTTACGATAAGTAAAAAAGATTATCCATCCTCCGTCCCGAAAAAAGTCGGGACTGCGCCTGTCCACCGTAATATCCGTTCTCCATAGCAGTGCTACTGCGAAGGATGAACTATGGAAGGCGGGGAGGATGGGAAGAGCAAAGATTAAAGACCAAAGCAATCCGTCTTCGTCCCGATAAAAGATTCGGGACTACGCCGAGACTGAAGAAAAAGCAATGAATAATGAACAATGAACAAAGAAAAAGGAACTATAGAAAGAAAATATACCCCAGAACAAAAACTCATTGCATTTATGAGCTTATATAATGCGGCTCGCGAATTGAAATTTGCTGCGCTGAAACATAAACATCCCGAATTGTCTGACGAAGAAATAGAAAAAGAAGTAATAAAGATTTTCAAATATGCAACTTCCTGACATTATTACACTTTTCATAAAACCCCTCAATGAAAATGACTTACATTATGTAATCACAGGCTCTATTGCATCATTAATATATGGAGAAATCAGAGTTACTCACGATATAGATTTATTATTAAATATTTCAGAGAATCAAGTGGCAGATTTTCTCAATGCCTATAGTTCAAAAGATTTTTATAAACCTCCTGTCGAAGTTGTGACCATCGAATTTTCACGAACAGAACATGGTCACATTAATTTAATTCATAATGCAACAGGATTTAAGGCAGATGTATATTTTTGCGGCAGAGATAAATTAAATTTGTGGGCTTTGAGGAATTTCAAAAGAATTGAATTTAAAAACGGCTATTTGAAAGTCGCCCCTATTGAGTATGTAATTATAAAAAAACTTATGTATTATAGAGAATCAAATATGGAAAAACATGTTTTGGATATTATTGGAATGTTGAAGAAATCTTCTAAAGAGATAGATAATGAGATATTTGAGAATTTGATAGAGGAATATTCCTTACAAAAGGAATGGAATCATATAAAAAATCAATTAACCATATTATAGTGAAAATAATAACCGAGCCCACTTCTCTCAATGAACTTTGGGGTAACCGCAAAGTCAAATTCGAGGATATGATGAAGATAGTGGTTGATGTCGGGCGGGAAATAGTTGCAGCAGATGCTGAACTTCATGCTGATTTGGAAGCTCTGCTGTTAGAAAATGGCTCCCGGCAATATGATATCTGGGGCATCAATATCTATTCTGATAAAAACGAAGATGATTATATTGAATATACTGCACTTATCAATATCAAACCATCTCAAGATAATCGAAGTATGGAAGTTGAAGATCCTCAAACCCGACATAAAATTCGTGAAATTTGTGCGAGGTTACTGAAAAGATAATGCTTCATACTCACCTCACTTTAGAAAAATGGAGATCCTTCAGCCCTGATAAGCAGATTCTTATGATTGCAAATGAGATTAATAGAGCAAAGAACTGGATAGAAAAGAAGGATTTTGAGAAGGTTTCAAATTGCTATGAGCGTGCCTTTGAGCTTATTGATTTCACTGTTGATGGTTCTAAAGATAAAAGTTTTATAAGGGAGTTGCTGAGATTCCGGGAAATTTTGGCAATAAATTATAGTAAAAATACGCAAAGTTATCCGAATTATACTTTATACAACTTACTCTTAAGTATGAATGTTGTTTCGTATAATTTATTGAGAGGGTAGTGAATCGCAAAGCGTGAAAAGTGGAGTAAATTTACTCCTACTCAACAAATATTAATGATAGGGAATGATTATAAAATTAAAACTAAAAAATCAAAGAAAAAATAAAAAGAGTAAAGACTAAAGACCAAAGTAACACAATCCATGCCAAAGGCAGACAGGCGTCTCGATTGTGAAGATTAAAGATTAAAGATAAGTAGCACGGATCCCCGCGTCCGCGGGGACTGTTCCGTAAAAGACCAAAAATTATCCACCTTCACTATAGTTACGGAGGACAAGAAGGTAAACGGAAAGTAGCACGGATCCCCCCGTCCGCTGGGACTGTTTCGTAAAAGATTAAAGAAAAAAAATTAAGAATGAAAAATGAATTTGATATATTGTTTGATATAATTAATAGATTTAATGAAATAAATATTCCTTATATGCTTACTGGCTCATTAGCTATGAACTATTATGCTGAACCACGAATGACAAGGGATATTGATTTTATCATTGTGTTGCAACCAAAAATGAAAATTGGTCTAATCCAAAAATTTAAGGATGATTATTATATTTCAGAAAAAGCTTTCAGCGAAGCAATAAAATATAATTCAATGTTTAATATTATTCATAAACAATCTGTTATTAAAGCTGATTTGATTATTAGGAAAAATTCGGAATATAGAGAAAATGAGTTTAAAAGAAGAAAAAAAGTAATAATTCAAGGTCATTCAATATATATTGTTTCAAAGGAAGATTTGATAATTTCTAAGATATTTTGGTCCAGAGAATCTAAATCAGAAATACAAAAAAGAGATATTATAAACCTGCTTAATGATAATTATGATAAAAATTACTTAATAGAGTGGTTAAAAAAGATTGAATTATATAATTTTGCAAAGGAGTTTGTCGGTGAAAGATACTTCAGATAAGATTAATAAAATATATCATAAAATGTTGATGAAAAAATCAGGGGAAGAACGATTCCTTATGGGAATAAGTTTATGTGAAACTGCCAGAAAAATGGTTTTGGCTTCCTTTCCTGATAATATCAATGAAGATGAAAAACATGTGAAATTATTGATTAGATATTATAAAAATGAATTTTCAACAAATGAAATGAATAAAATTGTTGATAATATTAAAACAACCCAGTTCACCCTGTTAAATCCCTTCGGGATCCCGATATATCGGGATATTTAACAGGGTGAAATAAAAGAAGCATAAGATTTCACCCCGATGAAATAACAAAAAAAAGATTTCATCCCAGTGAAACAAAAAAGATGGTTTCACAGGATAAATTGGGCAGGCGGGTCAAGAAAAGTAAAAAGCAATCCGTCTACGCTACACCGAGACTGGCAACTAAAAAGCAATGAATAATGAATAATGAATAATGAATAATGAATAATGTAGAATGGGATAAAGTAAAAAGGGATAAAGTAAAAAAATAAAATGAAAATTGATAAAAATATTAAAGATAATCCTTTATTATACAAAACTTTTCTTTTGGCACTTGAGATAATAAAATTATAAAAATATCTTACAAAAGAGAAGAAAGAATATATAATGTCCAAATAGTTAAAGACAAGATTAAAGACTAAAGACCATCCACCTTCGTTATGACTACGGTGAACAAGAAGATTAAAGATTAAGGCAAAAGCAGAAAGAGTAAAGGTAAAGGAGTAAAGATTAAAGGTAAACCTGCTCCGCAAATGCTTCGTACTTGTCTTACGAAGTTCTCTGGATGGAGAACGAAGTATGAGGTCAAGAAGAAAAAGCAGACAAATAATCCGTCTGAGGCGTCCTAAAATAAGTTGACTCAAAAGAATGAAATGAGAAGCAAATATGCGATATAATATTTCACAGGGTGAATCGGAAACCGTTGAGTTTAAAGAATCTCTGGGAGAATGGAAAGAAATTATTAATACTATCAGTGCATTTAGTAATACAAATGGTGGAGTAATTTTGGTTGGTATAAATGATTGTGGGGGAATAAGTGGGGTTATTACTGGTAAAAGTACTTTAGAGGACTTAACTAATAAAATCAATGAGAATACAGACCCCAAAATTTACCCTCATATAACCACGAAATTAATAGATGGAAAATCCATAGTTATCATTGAGATAAAAGAATCTTTTGACCATTTAGTGGTGGCTTTTGGCAGACCTTATAAGAGAGTTGGTAAATCTACCGTAAGAATGTCAAAAGACGAATACGAAAGCCTGATTTTAGAAAAGCATAAAGAGAAATTATATTTTGATTCTCAAATATGCAAAGAAGCCAGCTTAGGCGATATCGATAATATTAAAGTAAAAAGATTTATAGAAAGAGCGAATTTTGAAAGGAGATTAGAGATAAATCCGAATATAACACCAAAAGAGGCTTTAAAAAAATTAAGCCTTGTAAAAAAAGATAAATTAGCTAATGCTGCAATTTTATTGTTCGGCAAGAATCCTCAGAAATTCTTTTTACAGGCAGAGACAAGATGTGCTCGTTTTAAAGGGACTGAACCTTTAGAATTTATCGATATGAAGGTCTTTGGAGGAAATATAATTGATCAAAGAGAAGATGCCTTAGAATTTGTTAAGGAACATATTCAACTTCACGCAGAAATTAAAGGAACAGAAAGGATAGAGAGATGGGAATATCCTATTGAAGCTATAAGAGAGGCGATTACTAACGCAATCTGTCACCGTAATTATAAAATTTCCAGTAATGCCCAGATTAGAATTTTTGATGATAGAATCGAAGTTTGGGGTTGTGGTCCTCTACCAGAACCATTAACAGTGGAGGATTTAAGGAAAAAACATGATTCGGTCTTAAGAAACCCACTAATTGGGAAATGTTTCTTTTTAATTAAATATATTGAACAATGGGGAACGGGAACCAATAGAATGATTAAAAAATGTCTAAGTTCTGGTTTGCCTGAACCTTTATTTGAAGAAATTTCCGGGAATCTCGTGGTTACATTTAGAGGGAAAATTACTAAGGAATATTTAGAGGGTTTGGATTTAAATAAGAGGCAAATTGTAGCTATGGAGTATATTAAAAAAATCGGAAAAATTACAAACAAAAAATATAGAGAAATGTTTCCAGAAATATCCAATGAAACAGCAAGGCTTGATTTAAATATACTGGTTAGAAAGAGGTTATTGAATAAAAAAGGTGAAAAGAGGGGTGCGTACTATACTATCAGATAACAGATAATATGAATATCCCAAATTTATCCCAAAATTATCCCAAATTATTTGAAATGATTCATTATTTAAAAATTGGAATATTAATTAATAGAGTGAAAAAGAAAGAAATTGAGCCGTTGTTAGATATTGATGATATCGCTATTGAGACTGGAATTTCTGATCTTGCTGAAAATTACGATTACTATTTATATGGAGTCCAAAAAAAGTGAATAAACTTGTATTTATTGATACTTTTGCTTGGATTGCAATTTTAAATAAAAGTGATACTTACCATACTGTGTTACTTATGATTTGAAACATTTAATATGTAAAGATTGTTTTATCACTCCCCCTAAACAAATTAACCGTTTTATTTTTGGAGGTAATAAAATGAAAATAAAAGAAAAAACTATTCAAGAGATTAAGAATTTGGATGCAGATAATTTGATGTTCATATATGAAATAATACTTTCCATAAAAAATAGAAAAAAATTGTTCAGATCTGTTGATGTTTCTTCTGCTTATAAGAGAGTTAGGGAATTGTTGAAGGATCTCAAGGGTTCACTATCAGATGATATAATATTGGATAGAGAGGATAGAGTATGAATTTATATTTTGATACATCTGCTCTTGTTAAGTTTTTTCATGTAGAAAATGGTACAGATGTCGTTTCTCGCTTATTAGAGAATAAAAATAATAAAATATATGTATCAGAACTGGTTAAAATTGAGTTTCTTAGTGCATTATATAGAAGATTTAGAAATAATGAAATAAAAGAAAAAAAGTTAGAACAGGCTATAACTGGATTTGATGAGCAACTTAATAATTTTTATATTGAGCCTTTAAGCCATACAGTTGTTAATGAAGCTGAATTTTTAATAAGAAGATATGGTGAGATACAAGGCTTGAGAACATTAGATTCTCTTCAATTGGCAACATTCACTTTAATTTCAAATCCTGATTGGTCTTTCGTGTCCACAGATGAAAAGCTTTGCTCTATAGCAAGAGAAATTGGATATAATATTATTAATCCTTTGAAAAGCTAAAAGCGATGAGCCATACTTAAATTTTATTCCTGTATTTAGATTGGATATTTAAAAGGATTTTTTCACTTAAAGAGATTTAAGAAATTTATAAAGCATTCATTAAAGAAACAGACGACTTATTTGACTTCAAATCAAATGTGGGAAAATAAAAAATGCTGCTATTATTGTGAGTCAAATGGAAACGCTACAATTTTTTGATGTTAATTATTACCAGCCCCATTAAATAATGTTAAATTTATTGGACTTCGCCGAGACTGAAGAAAAAGCAATGAATAATGAATAATGAATAATTAGGAGAGAATTAATTATTCACCCCGTTAAATGCTTCAGAGAAGCAATCCGTCGGTGACGGATTATTTAACAGGGTAAAAAAAGCAAATATTATTTTAACAAAAACTTTTGATTTCTCTTTGAAAATAATTGAAATCTATAAGGAATTGATTTATAATAAAAAAGAATATGTTATGTCTAAGCAACTTTTAAAATCAGCAACATCTACTTGCCCGGTGAAATAATTTTACATCAATGATTATATATTCTACTTATGTTCAATTTAACGAAAAGGAGGATAAAAAGATGCCTGTTCGACAAGACATTACCATTGAAAAGATTTATAAAATGGTAGTTGATTTACAGCGTGAAGTTACTCTAATAAAGAGAGGTCTTATGGAAGAACCTGAGTTACGTGATGAGTTGATCATACGGATGAGAGATATTGACCTTGAAGAAGCAGTTATGGTCAAAAACTTCAGCAAAAGATATGGATTAAAATAGTGTATAAACTTGCAATTAAGAAAAACCTTGATGGGAAATTTAAGAAGCTCAAGAAACAAGACAGAGAAATGCTTGTGCTAATTGATAGAAAAGTACAAGAGATACTTAATAATCCTTACCGTTTCAAGCCATTAAGAAAGCCTTTACAAAACAAGCGAAGGGTTCACATAGGCAGATCTTTTGTGTTGATATATGAAGTTAACAAAGATGAAAAGATAGTAACACTACTTGATTTTGACCACCATGACAATATTTATAAAACATAGTATGTGCCACTTTGTTAAGTTACAAAGGCAGCAACACCCCGCCCCCAAAAGATTAAAGACCAAAGACCATCCACCTTTGTTATGACTACGGTGAACAAGAAGATTAAAGAGCAAAGCAAAAAGCAAAAAGCAAAAAGCAGAAAGTTTACCCCGTTAAATTTCTTCTTGTATTTAACTGGGGCAGAAAGATAAAAAATGATGGAAAAATTAGAACTTGATGATCATATCAAAAATAATCCTCTTTTGTATAAATCTTTTTTGCTTGCCCTGGAAATAACTAAAATATATAAATTTTTAACTAAAGAAAGGCATGAGTATATAATGTCCAAACAACGATAAATAAATTTAAAATTTAAAATTATAAATTTAAAATGGAGGAAATAATTATGGATTATAAAAAACATTTAGAATATATAAATAAAAATCCAATTCTGAAGAAATCTTTTAATTTTGGTGTAGATATTATAAAATTATGCAAGGATATACGTATAAAATATAAAGAGTATAGTCTTGCTGATCAACTACTAAAATCTGGTACTTCAATTGGCGCTAACGCCAACGAAGCAGTTATCGGTTCATCAAAAAGAGATTTTATTAACAAAATGAATATTTCCTTAAAGGAAGCTTATGAAACACGCTACTGGTTATTATTATTAGCGGAAGTTGATTATATTCAAAAACCTGAATATTATCTAGATAAACTTGATGAAATAATCCGAATGTTAGTAAAAATCGTAAAAACTTCTAAGGAAAGTGAAAATGTTTAAAAACAAAATATTTTACATTTTACATTTTACATTTTACATTCTGTTAATTATTACACTTGTTTCATGTTCAACCAGCACCCAAACTGGCAACTTAAGTGGAACTATCCACCTCTCTGTCCAAGAAGACCACTCCAACATAACAGTAGCCCTCTACGAACTATCAGAACTTGAACACAAGTAAAAGTAAAAAGTGATAAAGTAAAAAGAAAAATAATTAAATAAAAAAAATGATGTAAAAAATGAAACTCGATAAACATATAAAAGAAAATCCCTTACTATATAAAACTTTTCTTTTGTCTCTTGAAATTGTAAGATTATATAAATATTTAACAAAAGAAAAACATGAATACGTGATGTCCAAACAACTGCTGAAAGCAGGTACATCAGTAGGTGCGAATTGCAACGAGGCTGTAGCAGGTCAATCGAAAAAGGACTTTATCTCAAAACTTTCAATAGCAATGAAGGAAGCATCGGAAACACGATATTGGTTGTCATTGTTGGTTTTCAGTGAATATTTAACGGATAGGGAAGTAGAAAAATCTTTAGGCTTACTTCACGAATCAATGAGTTTAATTGGTAAAAGCCTTATTACAGCAAAGAAAAACCTTGAGAGCAGAAAGTAAAAAGCGATAAAGCTTGTCCCGTGAAATACCTTCTTTTTATTTCACCGGGGAAAAAATAAAAAGTGATAAAGTAAAAAGAAAAATTTAGAGAAAAATTTAGAGAAAAATTAAAGGTTAATTTAAAAAAATGTTTAGATTAAAAAATAAATGTCCATTTTATCCACCCTCCGCAGTAGCACTTCATCCTTCGCAGTTCATCCTTCGGAGTAAACCTATTCATTCTTCGCAGTCTTGGTATGGAGAATGGATGCTACGGAGGACGGGCTTTTTACTTTTTTCTTTTTGCTTTCAATTAATTATTTTTTTAATGTAATAACAGTGAAATTAAATTTTAACGAATGGAATAATGATAAAATCACAAAGTAATACCCATTTTTTCTTTTTTCTTTTTTCTTTTTTCTTTCTATTAATTATTAGCTGCACCACTAGCCCCCAGACTGGTACTCTATCTGGAAATGTGCAATTACAGGGTGAAACCGATCACAGCAGAAGGATCTAAATTTAAAATTAAAAATGTAAAATTTAAAATTATGACAGCTGATAAAAATTTTGAATATATTGAAAATAATCTCATTTTGAAAAAATCCTTAGACTTTTCTATTGAAGTCATTAATTACTGTAAAATTCTGAGATATAAATTTAAAGAGTATAGCTTGGCTGACCAACTTTTAAGATCTGCAACAAGTATTGGCGCTAACGCTAATGAAGCTGTTATAGGCTCATCTAAGAAAGATTTTATTAATAAGATGAACATTTCTCTAAAAGAAGCTTACGAAACTCGCTATTGGTTAATAATTCTTTGGAAAACTGATTACCTTAAACAGCATAGTTTTTTAATTAATCAAATCGAAGAAATAATTAGAATTTTAGTTAAAATTGTTAAAACATCTAAAGAAAATGAAAATAGCAAATAATAAAAAATTTTACATTTTACATTTTACATTTTACATTCTGATTATTATTACGCTCCTCAGTTGCACCACCAGCCCACAAACTGGATCTCTAAGTGGTAATATTCAATTAGAGAATGAAAGCGATCACAGCGGAATAACAATCGCCCTCTATGACTTAGCTGAACTTGACCCGGATATTGTGGAGGCAAACACCAAATGGCCCCACATTGGCGTAATAATTAATCAGATGACTGAATTCGACCACCGCTTTGCAAATTTACTAAAATCTACCCAAACCGATGCAAACGGAAATTTCAAAATAAAAGATATTCCAACTGGCAGATATAATTTTATGGCTATGAAAGAAGGATTTGGATTTAAATACATCTATGAAATTTTAATAAACGAAGGAGAAAATGCTCTTTCAGAGCAATGTAAAATGAAAAATGTAAGATGTAAAATGAAAAATAATGAAAAGAAAAGCAATTCTGATAATTTTACATTTTTAACTTTAAATTTTACATTGGATTCGAATGATTCCACAAGGAACACTGCTGATATAATATTATATCCAGCGACACACATACACGAGGATATTACCGAAACAACCATATTCGAATCCTCCCACCATTACATCATAGAAAATGACATTTATGTTTCTGGCGTTTTGACCATTGAGCACGGCGCAGTAATTAGAATAGAAAAG
>JAYEOL010000023.1 GCA_034722995.1 Candidatus Cloacimonadota bacterium
AGTTCAACTAATTCAACTAGTTCAACCAATCTACCACACCTCCCCATCAAAATGCACTTCATTCATATACATCGGGTCAACATCCTTATAGCGTTCGGTTGTTATTGACTGTTTTATCTTCTCTTGAATCTTTTCCTGGAGTTCAATCTCTTTATCAACCTCTTCCAAACTCGCAATTTCCATTTTTATCAAATCTTGTAAAGCAATAATTCGGTATTTGAGCTCATCGTCCTCATTCTGATTGCCTTTTTCTTTGGCGAGTTTTTCAAATGCTTTTAATTCAATAGACATTGTTCGGATTTGAAAATCGTGTTCGTCTCTTTTGCCCATCAATTCCACAATCTCATCATCTTTCATTTGAAGCATTTTGAGAGCGAGAAAATCTCTTTCTTCTTTTTCATTTGTCGGCGAAAGATACCAATGTTTTCCTTCATCAATCGCGCATTCCAGCCATTCTACTTCGTTTGCTCTTTCACTCTTTTTGAATTTATCCAGTAAATCCTGTGCTTCTTTGGTTGGTAAATGTGCCAATGTCATGCAGATGTCTTCTAATTCTTCTTTGTTAGTTTTTTTTGAGAATAGTTTTGCTTCAAAGTACTTATAATGCATTTCCGAATAATTTTTCGGGTCTTGAATGTCTTTGTGTTGTGTCATAACAATCTCCTTTTAGATTATTTATCATATTTTATGATTTTACTTAAACTAAAAAAATAAATACCAGTCAACTTTTTCCTATACCTTTCTTTCCAGAAGGTGACGGGATTACGCCAGAAGTGGACAGGTGCTTACTCCAAAATTCCAGTTAAATGTTTCAACACACCTCGCCCTAAAGGGCACTCCTCTCCCGCCAGAGGACGGACAGGCAAGAGGAGATTTTTGCTGATTTACCCCGTTAGATAATTTATTTAAAAAAATTTATATCTCTTTTTTAATACCCACCAATTGCCCGTTCTCCGTAGTATCCATTCTCCGTAGTACTACGAAGGATGAACTACGAAGGATGAAGCGGATAATATCTATATAAAAACATAAATATCTAACGGGGTGAACCATTTCAACTATTTCAACCACTTTAACTGATTCAACCGATTCAACTAATTCAACCATTTCAACCAGTTTACCCAATCTTCTCCACCATCCCAAATCCCGCACTATTCCGCATACCAAATCCACACTGATAGCCAATCTCAATCAATTTTGGGTCGCATATTATTTTGAATGGTGCAAAAAAGCCTTTGATATAGATTATCTTACCATCGCTGGTTTTATATTGGATAGAATCAGCAATTTTATTTTGTTTTTTAAATAGATATTCTGGCAAGAACTCAAAATTAAAGGGTATGTCAGTTTGTATCGGCTTATCATAAATCAACTTGTATTTAGTTTTTAGATTATTGTATAACTCCTCACGGAACAGGTCTGTATCAGTAAAATAATCCAGGTCTTCTTTTCTTTTATTAGAATTCACATTGATAGGGGAGAGACATTTGAATTTCACCCCCTTAGATAGTAAACATCTAACAGGGTAAACTTCTTCTCCAAACTCAATTTCTGGTTCTGCTATAATCTGACTAAATATTAATTCAATATCTATATCCTTAGAATTTAAAATAATGCGCTCATCTGAAAAAATTCCTTTAACAATGTGTTCAATGTTTCTGTCTATAATGGTTGCAAAATACCAATCAATTTCTGGTGAGAGAATTCTAATATCGTGATTTTTTATTTCATATTTTCTGGGGAACAAACGAGAGAAGGTAAAAAGTTTCAGATGCTTGCCATTTATGATAAAGCCTTTATCGTGAAGAAATTCGCTGTACTTTTTTGAAGATTTAGAAAACAAACGATAGATATTTGCTGTTAGTTTATGATTGTAATTCAAAGGCAAATCAAAAGGGAGTTTACCTTCGTATAAAAGTTCAATTTTTAGTCTCATAATAATTTTTATTTTCGTTATTTGTCTCGAGTCGTCGTTTTACTCCTTACGACTCGAAGGTAATCATTTTTAATACCTTTATTTTCTTTGGCTTATTTTTTATTTTCCCTTTAACTTTTCAGTAAGTTTTTTGATTTCTCTAAGTTGTTTTTGAACATCTTTTAGAATTTTTTTCCGTTCCTCATCAAGTTGATGAGGTTCTTGCTTTTCTATTTCAGCAAAGTCAGTAAAACCTTTCAATCTCTTTTTTGCACCTTCAATTTTAAAACCTTTTACATAAAGGAGATATTTTATCTTCTTTATTGTTTCAATATCTTTTGAGGTATATCGTCTGTTGGAGTGTTCTTTTCTACGAGGATGTAACTGTGGGAATTGTGTTTCCCAAAATCGCAGGACATGAGGTCTAAGACCTGTTATATTGCATACCTCACCCATTGTGTAATAATACTTTGTTTTTGATTTTATCTCTCTAATCATTTTTTCCTCACCAATAATAATTTAGAAAATATTGCATAAATAATTAATAAAATTGAAAGCCAGAAACAAATTATTGGCAGTATATATCCAACCTTTACAAAAATTGATACATTATTTTTTAAAGTAAACAAAAAATCAGAAATATTATTCTTCTCATAAATTTTCGTCTTTTTAATTACTTTTCCTTTAGGATTAATTATATAAGAAATGCCAGTATTTGCAGCTCTAAACAAAGAAACACGGTTTTCAATAGCCCGAATTTTTGTATTATTTGCATGTTCTTTGGGGAATGCAGTTTTCTGGAACCATCCATCATTTGTGATGACCACTATGAAGTCAGCACCTTTTTCAATATATTGTCGGGATAATTCTGGAAAAACGCCTTCAAAACAGATAAGTATGGGAAAGTGAAAATTATCAATAGTATAAAGTCTTGGGTTTTTACCATATTCAAAATTTGCCTGTCCGAATTGCAGTTTTTCTAAAATTGGAAATTTGCTTAAGAAAGGAATTCTCTCACCAAAAGGCACAAGTCTTATTTTATCATATTTTGGTAGAAAATTTCCATCTTTGCCAACCATAGTTGCACTATTGAAAAAGTAATGTTTCGGCTTTTTTTCTACCCATTTTATTTCATAATCTGGAAACCCAACAACAATATTTACATCACTATCTTCTGCCATATCTGATATTCTTTTTTTGTATTCTCTTTCATGCAAGAGATAAATTGTGATTGCAGATTCAGGAAGTATAATTAAATCAACACTGTCATTTTTGGTAAGTACAGAAATCTGTTTCCCGTATTCTTCTATAGTGGAATCTAAAATCGCTGGGTTCCATTTATCCTTTTGTAAAATGCTCAATTGGATGATGCCAACTTTTAGGTCTTCTTTTTGAAGTTTAATTGTTCTATCTTTATAAATTCCATAACCAAACCATAATATAAATATAATTATGATAAAAAATAGTGCTTTAAATTTACCAGAAAAAAGTATGTAAATCAGTATGTTTATTATTAGAATGAGTAGAGAAAGCCCGTAAACTCCAAATATATCTGCGAATTGAATCAAGTAATAATAATTAGCAAGAGAGTATCCAATATTGTGCCATGGGAAATTTAAAGGTCCTAATGTCATAAAGTATTCAAAACCTATCCATACTATTGGGGAAAAATAGAGGAAGGATTTTGTGAATTGTAATTGAATCTTTTTAATAAAAAGGGTAAGAATTCCGAAATACAACGGCATTGCTATCAAAAGTCCAATAAATGCAATAACTTCAACTAATATAATTGAATAAAGAGTGATACAACTTAAAACAAATCCAAATATTAGACCGTATAAAAAGCATTGTTTAGAACTTGATTTAATCACAAATGCTAAGTAGGGGATGAATGCAAAGAATGATAAAAAACCAAGTCCAATATCAATTAAGGATAATCCAAAAAGTACACCTGAAATAATTGATAGCCAGAAGTAGTTCTTTCTGTGAGTAACTAATTTCCTATCTTTCACTTTTTAAAATATTATTGAGTTCACTATAAAAAGTCTAAAGAATGAAATATTTTAAAATTTTTGTCCCTACATGTCGGGAGGAAACCGTTGAAACGGTTTAGAGTTTCTATCTTCCAAGTAACCCCCAACTTAAGTTGGGGGTTAAAACACCACACCAATCTCAACCGTTTTAACGGTTTCATAATACCTGAATATAACTTTTTAGAGTGGACTCATTATTAGAAAAGATAAAACACAATAAATATCTTTAAGCTCTTTAAAGTTTTGCTTGATATAATTATTACAATATGCTATTTAATCGTCAATTGGAATATATAAAGATTATTTTTGTCAATAATTCCAATTACTTTTTTATATGCAATAATTAAGTTCGGGTTAATAATAGGCGCAAAGTTATTTAATGACGCTAATTTATATCTAATTTTGCCTTGATTTTTATAGCAAAAAATATTGCTAAAAGAATCAATATAATACAATATATTTTTATTAGTGCTTATATTGATTATTTCATTTTTTGATTCAATTGTTGTGATAATCCCACCGAAGTTATCAAACACAACAATATTGTTATTACCTTTATCCAATACATAATTTACATTATTTGAGCTTACAAGACATACAGGGAGATTTAGTATAAATTGACCAAAATTATACCTTAGTTTTCTTCTGTTATCAAAACAATATATTTCATTTGTTGGAGAGTCATAGAGGATTAAATCTCCGCTGTCTTTAAACTCTACTAATATAGGTTCTGCAAGTTCAGAAAAGGAGATACTGTTTATGAATTGTCCCATTTCATCGTATTCAACAACCTTATTTATTACTTTATCTACAACGAAAAGATTCCCAAAGCTATCTGTAGTAATATCCGAGATACTTACAAATTGACCTCTTTCAAAACCGAACTCTCCAATTTTTTGCAATACCTTCCCATTGTAATCAATCCGATAGATAATATTCTCACTTCCATTCAATAACAAAAATGTATTTGAGAACGAGCAGTAACAAATCTTATCAGGGATAAAAGGTAACTTTATTGATTTTTGGAATGAAATGGACTTTGGTATATGAGAATTTTCTGATATAGATATTTGTGAACAAGAAATGCAAATGATTAAAATTATAAAGATAGTTTGGTATTTATAGAGTAGATATGCGGAAGAGAATTTATTTGTTTTTTTATTCGGATGCATAAGGACGAATATCTTTTAGTTTGCCCTGGATTTTAGTCACATTTTTCCATACATTTTCTTCCAATGAATAAGCAATATCAACATAAGAACCTTTCTTCAGAAAAGGAGACAGCTCTCCCATATTGAATCCTATCAAATCTAATGTTTTATCATTCTGGATTGTTTTGAGTTTTAGATGATTCGTTCCTACAGTATATGGATAACCCACAATCATTGCTTTTCTACTGAGAAAGATAGGATTCATGTTACCGGGACCAAATGGTGCAAATCGTTTTAACCATTCTAATAAGTCTTCGTCAATTTCATTCAGTGTTAATTCATTCGAGATATAGATTTGAGGACGGATATCCTCTATTGTGAGTCTATCTCTTGCATATTCATTAACCTTTTTTTCAAATATATCAATATATTCCGGCAAAATTGATAGACCAGCAGCATATTTATGTCCACCAAAGCTTACCAAATATTCCTCAAAATGGGATAGACATTCAAATATATTGAAATTATGGATACTCCTACCTGAGCCACTACCTTCACCTTCTGCAAAAGTAATTAGTATTGTAGGTCTGTTGTATTTTTCAACAATTTTAGAAGCAACAATACCAATAACGCCTGGATGCCAATGGTCAGTTGCGAGAACGAAAAAAAATGTTTTATCTAAATCTTGATATTTTGACTCAATCATATCACATGCTTCACGAAAGGTTGTTTGGTCAATTTGCTGTCGTTTTTGATTCTCATTATGTATTACTAATGCTAAGTTTTTTGCATCTTCTAAAATTGATGTAGTCATCAAATCCACAGCTCTATCTGCACTTCCCAAACGTCCTGCAGCATTTATTCTTGGAGCTAATCTAAAAACAACATCACTTGATTTTAATTTGCACGTTTTCAATCCAGCAAGATTTAATAAATAATTTAATCCTAAATTCTTTCTTTCTTCTAACCTTTCTATACCCAGACTCGCAATAATTCTATTTTCTCCAGTGAGTGGAACTATGTCTGCAATTGTTCCCAGTCCAGCCAAGTCAAAAAAAGTTGAAACATTTTCTATATTATCACGATTATATTTACGATAAATAGCGATAATTAATTTTAAAGCAATGCCAACTCCAGCTAACTCTTGATAAGGATATTTTGAGTCCTTAAGTTTTGGGTCAATAATGGCAAAGGCATCTGGCAAAATCTTCTTGGGTGTATGATGGTCGGTAACAATTACATCAACACCTTCTTTCTTAAGATAACTTATTTCATCAACAGCATTTATCCCGCAGTCAACCGTAATTACAACATTAGCATTTTTACTAAGTATAGCCTTATTACCTAACATTGATAAACCATAGCCTTCAATCATTCTGTTAGGAATATAAAAATCAACTACTGCTCCTAACTCTCTTAATCCAATTAGCAGTAAGGATGTCGCTGTTGTGCCATCCACATCATAGTCACCGTAAATCACAATTTTTTCCTGATTTTCAATGGCTTGCATTATTCGTCTAACAGCCTTTTCCATATCATTGAATATATATGGGTCATGCAAGTTGTTAAAATCTGGGTGGAAAAATTCCTCAGCACCCTGAGTAGAGTTGATATTTTTTTGTAAAAGTAATTTAGCTATAATATAAGGACAAGAAAGTGAATTTTGTAAATTTTGAATTTGATTTACATTAGTTTGCTCAGTAGTAATAATCCAGTTTTTTTTCATCTAATCTCCAATTATTTTAGTGGAGCGGATAGCATAGAGCGAAAAGCGTAGTCCCAATCATACGCCGATATGTGCTTCGCTTCCTGCTCCACACTCTTCGCTCTAAGAAAAAGCCTGCTAAAGAAAATAATAAGCCGAGTTCTGTTTCCCAACTTAAAAGGTCGGGACGACAATCATTTATCTGAATCAGGCGTCACCGCATCCCGATATATTAGGATTCATCCAGATAATTCTAGTGACTGATTTTTGCGGTCTACCCGAGAGTATGACGAACGGAGCGATTCGTTCCCCCGATAGCTCGGGAGAGTTCTCTCCTATTTGACCTTGCACCAATAAGGTTTACCAAGCTTTCCCGATCGCTCGAGAAACTGGTGGTCTCTTACACCACCTTTTCACCCTTATCCCGATAAATCGGGACGGTTTGTTTTCTGTGGCACTATCTTTCCCTTACGGGAACTTCGAGTTACGAAGTATTTTGCTCCTGGTGTTCGGACTTTCCTCCTCCCGATAATAATCGGGAAGCGATTGTCTAATTCTCTTTAGCAGATTTCTTAGGTAAGACTAAAATTCGGGAACAATTTTCACAAGTAATTATTGAATCACCCTTTGCAACTTCAACAATAATTTGGGGTCTAACACGAAAATGACAACCAGAACATACTCCATTTTCTATTGTTGCTATCGCTTTTCCATCTTTATGCTCTATTAAACGCTGATACCTTCTAAATAAAACATCAGGTATTTTCCTTGATAATTCTATTCTTTCTTTTTCTCGTTGAGCTATCTCCTTGATTAATTCATCAATCTCAATATTTATCTTTTTTTTCTCTTTCTCTAAAGCTTTCTTATCTTTTGCCAATAACTCAAGAATGTGCTTCTTTTCTTCTTCCAATGCAGATTCTGTTTCTAACAATTCTATTAATTGCTCTTCAATCTCACTATTTCCTTCCTTACGATGTGTAATTTCAGAATTCAATGCCTTATATTCTTTATTGGTTTTTACAATCAACAGCTGATTCTCATACTTATTTATCTCTTGATTATTAGCAGCAATATCAAGTTCTAATTTCTTCTGTCGTTGTAAGTTCTGTTCAAGCCTCTGCTTTATATTCTTCTCTGATTCTTGTTCCAGATTAAACTTGTTTTCAAGTTTTTCAATCTCTTTTGGTAATCTTTCTTTTCCCTTTTTTGCCGCTCTGATTTTATTATCTAATACCTGTAACTGACAGAGAATCTCAATCTCTTTTAGCATTATTGCTCCTTATCTAATTCAGACAATAAAATATTAAGAATTAACTGATAAGTTTTACCAACTAAAAAAAAGGCATTTATGTTTAAACATAAATGCCACAAATATTATGCATAAAGGATGCCTATAACAAACCAGTATTTTATTAACTGGTTTATAGACTTGCCTGGAAATAATAAAAATTTCAAAAAACTAAAGATTTTTCTCATTTTTCCTCTGAGTGCAAGAAATTTTTTTTATTAATAAATTGTCAAATTTTTATGCTGTAAATAAAACTTTTTTAAAATTAAATAATAAATAAGAGTTAAATTTTTACAATCAATAAAGAGTTATTTTACTTAAGTTTCGCAGAGATGAAACTTACTAATAAATAACGGTTAAGTTTTTATAATACCTTCTGCAAAATTTAAGTAAGGTTAATTTAATTTCATCCCGACAAGTCGGGACTAATATCAAATAAATGCCAAAGTTTAAATGTCAAAATCATTATTTCACGTTGATTTATTTATGGAGAGATAAGAAAATTAAGTTGGGTTTATTAGTTTTTTCCAATAAATTTTTGTTTCACCTTTTCATGACATAGGCATCATGCCAGAGGTATATCCGCATTTGGCGGAGATCCTTTGGATAATTGTGGAACTGCTTTTGATACCACTCTAACCTGTCCCCGCGTCCGCGGGGATGGCTTCACCAAGAAGCGGTCAAAATTTTGATTCTTCTTATTTGTAATTTGTCATTTAAAATTTTATTTGAAATTAGAAATTAGATATTTGGAATTATTTATCAAGCTTTGCATAAACGGAACTAACAGAATAAATCATGGTTGACTTTTAATAGTATCTCCTGCGAAACTTGAGTTATTTTATTAAATATTTAGCTATAAAGCTCTTTTCAAGATATGCCGCATTCTCAGGGCACATTTCAATACAGCATAAACATAGAATACATTTTTCTCTACTCAGCTGAGGAATAGTGGAGTCTTTTCCGTCTGGGCTTCCCGATGAAATCGGGGAGACAGATGAAATTTTAAGTGCTGATGTGGGACAAGATTTTACACATATTCCACATTTTGTGCATTTTTCCGGATCAAAGGTAGGATAAGCCCAAAATATCTTTTGAAATACATTCTTAAAAGATGTAGAGAGGCCACGCAAAATTAAGTTAGTTATTTTACTTTTTTTAATGTTTACATTCTTAAGAGTAAAATTTTCACTAAAATCTCCGATTAATCTTATATCATCCAAAGAAATTTGAGTTTGGTCTGCCGCAAACTTAATAGTTGGTATCTTCTTTGGATTGTAGCCCATCATTCTTGATGCACAAAAATCCAGGGCAACGGCGTCCGTACCGCCCAATATTACACCGAAATTCTTTGTATCACCAGAAGAGGGTCCATCACCATCCATACCAACAATTCCGTCCATAAGATTAAAAGCGATTTTATCTTTAACTATTTTGTAAATATCTACAACGATTTTTGCAAATTTTGTTGGGTTTGGTGCAATGCGGTGATAACTTGATTTGGCTAAACCAGGCACGACTCCATAACAATTTTTTATCGCTCCAGTAAAGAGTGTGAGTGTATGAGTTTTTAATTTTGGCAAATTAATTATAGCCTGACATTCTACAAATGGTTTGCTTACAATATATTCTATATTTTCTATGAGTTTTTCTGAAGTAAATTTCTTAAACTTTCTTATACCAGAAATTGCGGAATACAAGATTTCAATATCGTATTTTTTTGATAAATCCTCCATCCCAGTATCATGCAAAACCTTCTCATATTTTACTGTTCCACCTGGATTATCTAATAGGGAGATTTTTATGTTGTAGTCTTTCAAAATTTCAATTACTGCTGCAATAAATTCCGGATGGGTAGTTATTCCTTTTTCTGGAGAATAGGGTCCTAGAAGATTAGGCTTCAGCAAAGCTGAATCAAGGTTATTTAATCTATTTAAAAATTTTTGAGAAGAAAATATTTCATATATGATTTGTTTTATTTTTTCTCTGTTGTAATTCTTACATCTTTTTGCTGCTACTTCTAACATATATAAAATCCAGTATTACCCCTATATCATCAAAAATATGTTATATCTATGTTATCTCAGCTATTGGGAAGAACATAGAGCCATTAGGAACGATGTATGAGCTAAAATCCTTACCATGTTTTTTTATTATAAAATCTATACAATCATCAAATGATTTCATAGGTATAAAGTGAATCCTTCTTACTTTTTCTGGTTTCATACTGCTAATAACCAAAATATCAGCTTTTTTCAGCAATTTTCCTGTTGCAAAAGCACGATGCCCCCCAATTTGAATATCTTTCTGCTTTATTGAAAAAAGCTCATCAAGATTTTTGGCGGAAGCTAAAACTCTTTCCATTTCATCCTGACCGACACCATCCTTACATTCAGCAAACATCACTATTGTGGCTCCGTCTTTAACTAAATCAATGATATTATTTAATGCCTTTTGCGATTGATAGAAATTAATATCTTTAGGATAGCCCCCAGCTGATGTAATAACAACATCGGCATATTGGCTGAATTTTACAGAATACAGATTTCTTATTGCTTCAGCTCCTGTATGAAAAACTTTATCTATATCACCAGCAAAGCAATTCACTAATTGCTTCTTAGCATTTATAAGCATATTTACGCAAAAATCTACACCCACTTTTTCAGCTGCTTCGCACATTTCAAGATGGATGAGATTACCTTCCAAATTCCCCAATCTTGCATAATCATAAATAATATTTGAATGGTTTCTCCGTATGGTTTCATATCCACAGACTCCTGGAAGGATAGACTTTCTACCGCCTCCAAAACCAGCAAAATAATGAGTATTGAGAATTCCAGTAGTTATAAGAAAATCCGCATTTGCGACTGTTTTATTAATTTTTAACTCATTACCTGATTCCATCTTACCGTAAGAAACCAAATTGGATGCCCGACAGTCATGATTTTGGGTACTAAAATTATCAACTATCCAATTACCATACTGAAACCGCATCTCAGCATCAGTCATTTTTCTATGTGTACCATTGGCAATAACAAATCGTATCTTACTCCTATCTATACCGGTTGCTAAAATTTCATCAACCAATGGTTTAAGTAATTGCTCAAATGGTCCTGGTCGTGTAATATCGCTAATAATAACAACAATATTTTTTGGCATTTTCTTTTCTAAAAGCTTTGATAAAGATTCTGTGCCAATAGCGGAGTTTAGTTTTTGTTTAATTAATTGATATGGATTTTTGCATGTTGGTATTTCTTTCATCTCTAATACATCAATAATATTTTCTGAAGATATTTTGAGCTCTTTACAACCTTTGCCGTATTTTAATTTTATATTCATAACTTACTTACCAAATTTATAGAATTATTTTTACAAGATACTATTTCATTTAGTAATCAGGTCAATATTTTCCGAAGAGAAGAGGGAATTCAATGCTTAGAATAATAATGTGCTAATCTTAATGGTTCCGGAATTCTATATTTGGGCGAGCAGGCTAATACTACTCTCAATGACAAATCCAAGCTGATCTTATATCCTTGTGAAACAAAAACTGGTTTTACATCTTTTCTGGTTCGTAAGACAGCCCCAATTACCTTTTTTTGTTCATCCTTTATAAAAGAATATGCTCCTTTTTTATTTTTCGGTTCCTCATACTTACCACAAAGCAAAGATTTTGCACAGCCGATTGTTGGCTTATCTATCAATATACCAATATGTGTTGCCAAACCTAATCTGCGTGGGTGCGCTATCCCCTGGCCATCAAAAAGAATTATATCAGGATTTCCCTTTATCTTTTGAAGAGCTAAAAGCAAAAATGGGGCTTCCCGAAATGATAATAGACCAGGGATATATGGGAAGGCTTGATTTAACGGTTTTTTAATTATAACCTTTTCAATAATTGACCAATCTTTGAGAATAATTAAAACAACTGCTGCTTGCACGATTGCATTCTTTTTCTCATAATTTACATCACAACCAGCAACAGTTTTTATCTCTTCTAAAGATTGATAAGGACATTCAAGAATAACCTTATTTTTAAGCTCATTTTGAATATTTATCGCATCTTGAGATGAGACCTGCCAATTATGTAGTTTTTTTATATTCATCCAAATAAGATTTTAACCACGAATTCATCCCGTTAGATATATGTTGTATCATATATATTGATGATATAATAAAAATTTATCTAACGGGGTAAACACGAAAAAACACAAATTTAATTTATAACTTCTCACTTTAAAACCTATAGTTCATTCTTTGTGTCTTTGAGCCTTTGTGGTTACAATTACCTAAAAGATTTTCCATCCTGCCTTTTTTAATCTAAGAACTGATGTATTATATGGGTTACAAACTTCTTCCTCAAGATAGTCATAGTAGCCTATTTTATGTAGTTTCATTATCATCCGGTTTCTTTCCTTTTTTGGCATAAGCTTGGTGTCACTCATAGCAGCAGCACGAAAGTATATCCCAGCTTCTTTTAGATATTCCAGAGCATGATAGGGGAGTTCATAAAATTTCCCCTGAGCTCCTGTCCTTTTTTCAAATCCTTCAGCCGTTCCTGCTTTAAGCGATACTCTCACATATAAATTATTGTATTTTTTGAGTTCGCAAACAAAATTCTTATCATTTCCTGAAAGAATACCATTTGTTTCTAAAATAAAGAAGTAATTTGTTTTATTTACCAGATTCAAAGCTTCTAGAAGATGTTCTTTACAGATAGTTGGTTCTCCACCTGAAATTCTTAACTTATTTATTCTTTTCTTTCTTGCATTGAGGATTAGTTTATTAACAACTTCTTGTGGGGTATAAAACTTGCCAAACTTGAATGGGAAATCACGTGACAGACTTACCCAACAGAAGATGCACCTGAGACAGCATCCGCAAAGATATCCAGTAGAAATACCACCATAAACGCCTGTACAATAGAAATTCGTATATTTACGAGAGAGATTCTGGCATACAATCTCTTTTGTTTCTTCAGCTAAAAGAAGTGGGTCAAAAGGAGTGAAATCTTTTTCTAAAAATGCTTGATATTTCATTTAGATAGCACATATTACACAAAAAGATTAATTCTATATCATAAAAAATAAATCACTAATTACAAAGTTCTAATCTCTAATAATCCGCCAGCTCCGAAACGGAGTCGCGATAAATCGGGACTGGCGGACAAATACCAAATGACAAATCTCCTATAGGATAGATTACATAAGAAAATTTATTTTGGATATTTGAACTTTGACATTTTATTTGTCATTTGATATTAGGATTTAGAAATTGGCCTATGTCTTTGTGGTGAATAAAACAGATACATTACATCATCAGTAAATTAAATTCTTTTCCAATTCCAATTGATGTTTACGACAAAAATCAGTTCCTTTTATATCAGTTTCTGGTAAGGAATTAGAAAAATGCATTACACATTTTGGATTATCACAATGTCTTAAGCCAAAAGTATGGCCTAATTCATGAACCGCTTCTTTTAATACTCTTTGGAAAAATAACTTCTCATCTTCACTTTTACCATAATAACTTTCTCTTAAACGAGTAATAGAAATTAAACAGAGCTTTCCTCCTAAATCTGCCTGACCAAATATGAAATTTAGTCCATAAGTATAAAGGTCTTTATCTATAATTCCCAGCGTTCTCTTTGCATCAGGTTGGATATTCTTTTTTAACTGGTATAGGATTGGTGTCGCCAAATATTGATTTCTCCATGAATTATAAGTTCCTTCGTCTATAGGTAAAGAAGGGGAAATCTCAACATTTAATTTAAATCTTTCTTGTAAAGGGTCTTTAAGTTTCTCTAATAATGTTTTATCAATCTCTCCAATTGGAACTAAGTAGATTTTTTTCACTTTTGTGAAGTTCATATTATCACAAAAATTTATTTAACAATAATCTTTTTGTATAGAACATCAATCTTTTTCTGTAGCTCAATTGTCAACCAAATAGCCTTTGCCACTTTCATATAATGGTTAATCTCGTCAAGAGAAAGTCTTCGTTTTTTTCTATCCTTTAAATACTTATGCATAACTTGATATGCTCCGATTCGGTATTCCCAAACCTCTCTCGTTATGCCTTCAAAATACTGCTCTTTGTTTATAAAAACTCTCTGGTTGTTCGCATCAAAAAAGACTTTTTTCACAGTGTTAGAATCACCTTCAGGAAAACCGATATCTGTATCATTAAGAGTTGGAGACTTAAGTAAATGAAGTTCAACAAGTTCATTGCCATAATTGCTTAATTTACGAAATAGTGCATAATTAGATGGAAAAGGAATTCTTGGAAAATCTATTTTAAGGAATTCTTCATATCTCTTTCGGTAAGTGTGGGAATAAAGAACGGCATAGATGAAATAGAAAATTTCCTCAGGAGATGGTTCTTTTTTATAAAGAGTGGCTAACGCTTTTCTGAATTCGGAAGAGAAATTTGGCTCTTTTGTTTTATATTCTGCTTTTGGCTCAAAGACCATCATAACAGTGCCTTTGGATTTCTCCTTTTTTTCTTTTGTTTGGGCGTAGAGATAAAGGGGGAAGAAGTAAGTGCCATCGGATATTAAGTGTCTGTCTCCAATTAAATTACAAATGAGGGTACTAAAATCTTCTATCTTGGGAATCTTCCTGATTGTGGTTAGTACCAGATTATCTTTATTTAAGACATGCATCATTAAATTCCTTCTATCTCTTTCTACTAGTATCGGTTCATAACAAATATATCTATAATCAAAGGGACGGTAAGCATAATGATAGATTCTATCTTCAGGCTTTAAACTCTTAATGTTTTGTCTTGCTTCAGATAATTTCCAAGTTCCTGAATCTTTAAGGTTCAGGCTTTGTCTAACCAATTCATCAGGTAATGATCCTGCAAATATTCTAATTCTCTGGATTATCTCTTCTTTTTTGAATCCCACAACAAAATGATCTCTATGAGTATTTACACCACTTGACCATTCCTTAAAAATTTCTGTTACTTTCCAGAATTTCTCATATTCCTCTTCCAGAGTAAAATCTTTGGGGACAAAGAAATAGTAAGGTTCAGAAGGCTTTAATTCTTGCCATTTGGTTGATTTCACATCATTTCCAAAAAGGTATTTATATTTTTCTTTTCTCAGTCCCCAAATATCAGCATAACGAATCATCTTCTCTTTCTGCGGTTTTTCCAGTTTCACATATAAGGCAATGGCAACACCTTGCTGAATATCAAAGACATTTTCATCTTTACCGCCTTCAGGAGTCTTTTCACCAATTCTGGAAGAACCATGAAGATTCAGGATGTAAATTTCATCAAAGGTTTTTAGTAGTTTTCTCCGCATCCCACGATGGATTACTCCAGAAAGATATGAATTATTCGTAATAAATCCAATAATTCCTTTGCCAGCCTGTTCTATCTTCCAGTGTGCAAAACGAATGAATTTTATATAATCATCAGAAAGAGGTTGAATATTTCGTTCGGTTCTAACATCTTCTTTATAATCACCCAACAAGTTTTCAATAAAATCAGACTTGTTTTCTGAACTTACTGAATATGGTGGATTGCCAAGCACAACCAAAATAGGAACTTTTTCCTTTATTCGTTGTGCTTCTTGACCTTCTCTTGTAAGGTCAAGAAGAAAGCTTATCTCCCTTGGCTGTTTCATTTCCAATGTATTGGTAAGATAATATTGAAACCTTTTGCCCTTATTAAATTGATATCCCATTTCTTCCAAAACCATAGATACTTTGAAATGTCCAACAGTATAAGGAGCAACCAAAATTTCAAAAGCATGAAAATGTGGTAGAATGTGCTCTTCTATGTATGGTTTAATGAGTCCTTGCTTTTTCTTTTCTATTAACTCCTTTTGCACCTGCTTAATAGCCTGCACTACAAAGGTTAGGGTTCCAGCAGCTGGGTCAAGAAGGGTAACATCTCTTGTCGCAAGTCCTTCTGACTTTCCAAATTTCTCTTTCAGAAGTTTATGGATAGACTTCACAATATAAGAAACAACCGGCAGAGGTGTATAATAGACACCCAACTGTTGTCTTTCCTGGGGATTATAAGTTGCAAGGAAGGTTTCATAAAAATGAATAACCGGGTCTTCATCCCAACGAGTTATTTTGAATTCTTTCAGAATTAAAGAAATGTCAGCCTTTGCCAGCGATTGAGTTATATCATCCACAATCCATTTCAGGGATTCAGGGAAGTGAGGTCCTGTCATGGAATAAAATATCTCTTTGAGTAAAGGCAGACTTTCTGGAATGAACTTCCAGGCAGTTTCTCTACTAAATCCATTCTGAACTCTCATTCTTGCAGCAAATAGTCCATAAGTAATAGTCTGTGCATAAAGGTCTGCGAATCTTTCTTTTGTCAGGTTCTCTATAAGTTCTTCCTGAAAGGCTTTATAAAATCTTATTACTTCTTTGTTATTCTTTGAGAGTTCTTCTTGAAGGATGTGTTCAAGAAAACGAGTTCTTTTTGCAAGTTCCACAGATAGTTCAGATGATTTCTGAATCTTGGGCGTGGAAAAGGAGAAGAACTTTTCCAATATTTCAAAAGATAAATCTAACTTCTCTGGAATAGGAGGATATTTTAAGTTTTGTAAGGTAAACTGACGACCCACCTCTACCTTATCCCCGCGTGAAGCGGGGATAAGATTGCCACCTCTGTAAAGTCTGAACTCCAGAAAATTAGTTAACATAAGATTTGGCAGAGAATTCCGATACCTTTTAAGTTGCTCAGAGTCTTCAATTTCTTTTAGATTGGTTTCTGGCGTTTTTGCCTCAATATAGCCAATAATTTCACCATTCTTACCAATACGAAAATCCGGTATTCCTACCTTTGTCTTTTTAGGAAGGACAAGAATATTTGCTTCTTCGTTTATTTTGAAAAGTTGAGAACACTCTTCCAGAAGCTTCTTAAGTGCAGGATAGAAGCTTTCTTCTCTGAAGTCGTCGCTTGTATAAATTTTATGGATTTCCTTAAAATAGGAATTAAGAAATTTTTCTAATTTAATTCTTTCATTTTTATTCATAATTTTCTGTTAGATTAACCGCAAATGGACGCGAATAAACGCTAATAAATTTAGTCTAAAATATTTTAGTCACCAACCAGTTTACTAATTTACAAGTTTACTAATTCACCAATTTACCAGTTTAATGTGCTTCCAGCCAATTCTTGCCATAGCCTATATCAACTGTCAAAGGGACGATGTTTTCGTAATCAATTGGTAAAACAGACTCCATTTCAGTTTTAATCAATTTTTTGTATTTATCAATAAGTGAAGTTTTAACTTCAAAAACCAGTTCGTCGTGAATTTGTATAAGCATTTTAATCTCATCGTCTTTATCTTTTATCTTTTTATAGATATTGTTCATTGCGATTTTGATAATATCAGCCGCAGTGCCTTGAATTGGCATATTTATAGCGGTTCTTTCTGCAAAGGCTTTGATTTGATGATTGCGACTATTGATTCCAGGTAGATAGCGTCGCCGATTAAAGATAGTTTTTACATATCCGTTCTTATGAGCAAACTCTTTTGTGTTGTTGATATAATCCTTTACTTTTGGATAATGTGAAAAGTAGTTCTCAATAAAATCTTGTGCCTCTTTGCGAGAGATTCTTAAATCTTGCGACAGAGAATATGAACCCATTCCATACATAATTCCGAAGTTGATAACTTTTGCTTGCCGTCTTTGACTATGGCTGATTTCGTTTTCTTTTAATCCAAAAACCAATGCAGCTGTTTGAGAATGGACATCTCCACCTTTTCTAAAATTTGCAATAAGATTTTCATCTTTGGAAATTATCGCCATTACACGAAGTTCTATTTGAGAATAATCAGCAGAAAGAATGGAGAATTCTGAATTCTGTGGCACAAATCCTTTTCGCATCTCTCTACCAATCTCTGTGCGGATGGGAATATTTTGCAGATTTGGCTCCGAACTTGAAAGCCGTCCTGTCGCTGTTACGGTTTGATTAAATGAAGAATGTATACGACTTGTTCTTGAGTTTATCAGTTTTGGAAAGGCATCTACATAAGTTGATTTCAGCTTTTTTAACTGACGATATTGTATAAGTTCTTCTGCTATTTCATAATCTTTGCTCAGTTTCGTTAGAACCTCTATATCAGTTGAATAACCAGATTTGGTTCTTTTGATAATAGGTAGTTGCATTTTCTCAAATAATATTTTTGATAATTGTAATGGAGAATCTATATTAAAAATTTCACCAGCAATTTGATAAATATCTTTCTGCAGAATTGCCAGTTTGAGTTCCAACTCCTTTGATAGTTTTCCGAAGAATATTTGGTCAACCGAGATTCCATTCTTTTCCATATTTGCGAGAGTCTTAATAAGGGGCATTTCAATCTTGAAAAACAGTTCCTGCATATCAAACTTGGCTAACTTTTTTTTCCCGATAAATCGGGACCACAATCTAAAAGTAACATTAGCATCTTCACCAGAATATTCGGTTGCTTCTTTAATAGTGGTTTCGGCAAAATTCCTCTGTTTCTTACCTTTTCCAATAAGTTCTTCAATAGGAATCATCTTATGATGCAGATATCGTAAACTAACTGCATCAAGATTGTGGCGATGTTCCTCTGGAGAAAGGAGATAAGAAGCTATCATCGTATCAAAATAAAGATTCGCAATTTCTATTCCTTCATTCTGAAAAACCATATAATCAAACTTTATATTGTGACCTATGAAGTATTTGTGTTCATTCGCTAAGATTGGTCGTAAAGAGTTCAAGACATATTGGGTATTTAGCTGCTTTCCAATATAATGTCTTATTGGAATGTAATATGCCTTATCTGGTTCAAAACAGATTGAAATGCCAACTATTTTCCCATTAATAGGACTGCAAGAGTTTGTTTCAAGGTCAACAGAAATTTTTTCTTGCTTTTGCAGTTTGGAGAGAAGTTTATCAAACTCCAACTTACTATTAACAGTGCAATACTCAATTTTTTCGGTAGGGGAGGTCTTTTTTTTGCTTCCAAAATATTTTAGAAATGTGTTCAGTTCATACTCCTCACAGAACTTTCTTAAATCTTCTGTGAAAATATTTTGGAGAGTCAGATCTTCCAGCGAAATATCTATTGGTGCATTGCGGTCAATTGTAACCAATTCCTTTGATAGAATTCCTTGTTGGCTAAATTTTTTCACATTTTCTTTTATTTGTTCTGGAGTTATTTCTTGGCTATTAGCCAGAATATTTTCCAAACTGCCAAACTCCTGCACCAGTTTTATAGCGGTTTTGATGCCAACTTTTGGGATACCAGGAACATTGTCAGCAGAATCGCCAGTTAATGCCAGAATATCAATAACCTTGTCTGGAATGGTGCCAAACTTTTCTTTTACTTCCTCTTTACCAATATGCTTATCTTTGGATAAATCAAACAAAGTGACTTTATCATTTACAAGTTGATAAAAATCCTTGTCGCCAGACACGATTACGACATCGCAGTTGTCAGAGAATTTTTGCGTGAGAGTTCCAATAATATCGTCGGCTTCATAGCCAGGTAACGAGAGGTGAGGGACATCAGCCGACTTAACTAGGTTCTGAATAGGTTCTAATTGGTCAATAAGTTCTTCAGGCATTTTGTCTCTTGTGGCTTTATACTCTGGATACATTTTGTGGCGAAATGTAGGTTCTCTTTCATCAAAAGTAATCACAAAGTATTTTGGCTTAAATTTCTCAATGATAGAAATGAGCGTCCGTAAAAACCCAAAAATAGCACTGGTGTTCTCTCCCCTTGAGTTTATCAGGGGTCTATACTTAAAAGCATAAAATGAACGATAAATAACCGCTGTGCCGTCAATGATATATAATTTTTCTTTCATAATAAATTCAAATTTCAAAATTTATAACTTAGGTGTCAATAATAAATTAATAAAAAGTTCTATAACTATTTCATTCCCAAGCTGGAGCTTGGGAATGAAATAGATATTGTAAATAGATTGACAAAAAATTATATAATCAAAAAAAGATTTAATATGAAAAAATTATCTTTTATAGTTATTTTATTGTTCTTAGCAATTCCACTTTTTGCAAGCGAATATACAGTATCTTATGTTAACTCATCCAGAAAAGACCATCTTCAAATATACCAGCTGCAAAACAGAAGTTATATTGATATTTATGATTTAACACGAGTATTGGAAGCCAGGTTAGATATTAATCCAAACTTACAAATAATAGATTTTACAATCTTTAATAAAAAGTGTAGATTCTTTTTTGATAATAAATGGGTAAAATTTGGCAAAAAAAACTATAATCTATATAATAATATAAAGATACAGGAGGGTAATTTTTGTATCCCGAAATATTTTTTAAATCTATGTGCTAATAAGTTCTTTCCTGACCGTGTTGTACTCAATAATAATAGAATAATTGTTAATCTTACTACTATGGAACAATATCTAATCAAACGAATAGTGATAGACCCAGGACATGGTGGCAAAGATCCAGGTGCAGTTGGGAGGTATTTATTATTAGAAGAAAAAGATATAGTTTTAAGCATTGCAAAGAAAACAAAAGAACTTCTTGAAAAGAATCTTGATGTAACAGTATTACTTACTCGTGAAGATGATAGATTTGTTTCCCTTGGTGACAGAACAGAGTTCGCAAATAACCATCAGGCGGACTTATTCATAAGCATTCATTGTAATGCCTCCTATAATAAAAAGGCTAATGGAACTGAGGTTTATTATCTTTCAACAGCACAAACTGATGAAGCACGAGCAGTTGAGGCTCTGGAAAATGATGTTATCAGATTTGAAGACCCAGAAAGTATCAAACGGTATACTGATTTGGATTTTATACTCTATGATATGCGGCAGAATGAATATCTTATTGAAAGCAGTGAATTGGCTGAAATGTGTCAGAAGTGTTTACTGAAAGAATTACAAACTAAAGATAAGGGAGTAAAACAGGCAAACTTCTATGTGCTCAGGGGAGCTTTTATGCCTGCAATATTGGTAGAGGTGGCATTTCTTTCTAATAAATGGGAAGAACAAAAATTACAATACAGAAATTTCCAGAATAGAGCTGCAAAGTCAATTTATAAAAGCATAAAGCAGTTTAAAAAGAAGTATGATAAGATGAATTGACTTTGTATTCTATTTTATATAAAAATAATTTAAAAGGAATATTTCATATAAAACTTGACAATATTTTGAATTTTAATAAAAAGATAGCGTTCAAATAACTGTGTCTAATTTTTAAATTTTTCATGGTAATTAACAAACCAGATCTTCATAAAGGTGGCAAGATTTTTTTCTGATTTAAAACCATCAAGATTTTTTAATTTCCTGTTTAA
>JAYEOL010000024.1:0-3030 GCA_034722995.1 Candidatus Cloacimonadota bacterium
ATTTTTGTTTTTTCTCCAAATTTTGGTTTAGGGTTTGCAAGCGAGATTAGTTCCCCCAATCTAACAATACTACTAATATTCCCACCATCTGTTCCGCCTGCGAAAAGAATTATGTCCGGACGAAGAATTCTTATCAACTGCATCTTTTCTATTGAAGAGCGGTTATCATTTATTGCGAAAGTATCAAGGATAACCCCACCTGAACCAAAAGCTGTGCGTTTTGCACTACTTGCAGAATCAAACAAAGTTAAACCAAAAACTAAAATCTGCAGTCCACCGCCAGCGCTGCTGGTAGTTAAATAAATCGTATTATTCGGGAAATGTAATTCTTCAGGTATTGCATTATCAGAAAGAATTTTTTGCGAAATATTTTCTTCTAATTTTCTAATAGAGTTATAAATTCCAATTTTTACATCCTCAACAGGTTTTTCAACAGTCGTGGGAATATGTTCTAATCCTATAAGTTTATATTTATTATTTTGTTTTTGAAACAAGACTGCCTTTGTCGTGGTGCTACCAATGTCAGTTATGATAATGTTCTTTTTATCAATCATTTTTCTCCTCTCATTTTTTGATTTTAAGATTATTTTGGAGTGCCTGCCTTCGCGTAGCTACGGCGAAGCAAGGCGAAAACGAACTCCGATATATCGGAGTGAACTTTTCGCTACTAGCTTTATGCTAGAAGTTCGTAGTCCCGACTAGTTCGGAACTCCTCATTTCAGCACTTCAAGTATATATTACCCCTTTAATCCACTTGTAACAAAGCTTGATATGATTTGCCTTTGAGCAAAAAGGAATAATATCAAAAGTGGTACAATGGAGAAAGTAGAGGCAGACATAAGAAGTGCAGTATGAGATGATGACTCTTGTGCAAAGTAAGAAAGTCCAACCTGTAATACTCTTATGTTCTCACTACTGGTCATTACAAGTGGCCACATAAAGCTATTCCAACTACCAATTATTGAAAAGATTGCTGTCGTAGCCAGAATAGGTTTTGAAATTGGCAATATAATTTTCCAGAGTATTCCAAAACGAGAGCACCCATCAATAACAGCAGCATCAAACAGGTCTTTTGGAATAGTCTTAAATTGCTGTCGTAAAAGAAATATACTAAAAATATTTGCTACCCAGGGTATTATTAATGCCCAATAAGTGTTTATCCAGCCAATTTTTGTAAGAAGATAATAAGAAGGAATTAAATAGATAGGCTGAGGAACCATCATCATACTTATGAAAAGATAGAATATAAAATCTCTTCCCTTGAATCTCATTCGTGCAAAAGCATAAGCAGCAAGTGAAGAAGAAATTAGAACTCCTAACAATACACATAATGACACAAAAATTGTGTTAATGAAGTATCTTCCGAATGGCACTTTACTAAAGGCTTCTGAAAAATTTTTGAAATTAAATTTAATCTTTTTTTCAAATGTCAAAGAAGAATTGGGTACTTTTACATAAGAGCGTTTAAATGTTTTTCCATCCTCACTATAAATATTAATTACTGAAAATTCTTTATCCTGTGTGACAATGTTAGCTTTTTCTTTTTTCCCTTCATTATGATAATAGGTAACATTACTATAAGGAATAAAACCTATACTCCCACTGTTAATATCAGTCTGAGATTTCATCGCAGTAGACACCATCCATAAGAAAGGCACAACCATAACAAGTCCGCATAGAATAAGTAAAAGGTAAGTTATCCCTTTTCCTAAAATTCTTTTAAACATATTAATATTGAACTTTTTTTTCTAATCTTTTTTGAAGCATTGTTAATGAAAGAATTATGATAAACAGAACTAAAGCAATTGCACTTGCATAGCTAAATTCTTGAGCATCAATTCCTTTTTCAAATATGTAGTAGACAATTACTTTTGTTGTCCCAAGTGGACCGCCAACTGGTGGTCCTGTCATCATATATACTTGTGCGAACACTTGAAATGTTATAATTGTTGTCATTATTAAAACATAGAAAGTAGTAGGTGAGATAAGAGGGATAGTTATTTTGAAGAATTGTTTAATTTTGCTTGCACCATCAATTTCTGCTGCTTCATAATATACTTCCGGGATATTTTGCAAGCCAGCAAGATATATTATTGTATTATATCCCAGACTCCGCCAGATACAAACGATGATTATTGCAAAGAGTGCAAGTGATGGTCCACCAAGAAAGGCAGGTATTTTTAGTCCCATAGCACCAAATAGTAAAGTAAATATCCCTCTACTCTCAGAAAGCCATCCTAAGCCGTGAATACCAAAAAAGCCTAATATATGGTTCATTAAGCCATTCTGGGGAGAAAAAATCAACTTCCAAACAATTGAGATTGCTACCAAAGATGTAACAGTTGGAATGAAGTAAGTTGTTCTAAATAATCCGGACAATTTTGTAGTACGATTCAACAGACTTGCGAATAACAAAGAAAGAATCAAAGTTATTGGAACTACAAATATGACTAAGTAAAATGTATTAGTCAATGATTGCCAAAATCCTGGATCCCTTAATAACTGAGAATAATTTGTTAAGCCAATAAACTTTTCAGGACCTTTTATGGTCCATTTGAAGAAACTTAATATAAATGAGAGAATGATTGGAATTAAGCGAAATGCAATGACAATTACAGCTGCTGGTAAAATATATAGATATGGAAATAAGTTTAAGTCTTTTTTGGGCTTCATAAATTACTTATTACAAGTGATATTACATACCCACTTACCAATTCTTTGCGGGCAGATAATTTTTTCCAGATATTTGGCTGGGGTGCAGGGATTCGAACCCCAATAGACAGATCCAGAGTCTGTTGTCTTACCCTTAGACGACACCCCAAAAGAAATGAAAAATATAAAATGAAAAATTATAAATTATGGCTTGCCATACGAAGTTTTAGCGAAGTATGGCGGAGAGGCAGGGATTCGAACCCTGGGTCCCAATTTCTCAGAACACACGCTTAGCAGGCGCGCACCTTAAGCCAACTCGGTCACCTCTCCTTAAAAAACTTGGCTGGGTCGGGAGGATTTTCATCCTTCGGAGAACGG
>JAYEOL010000024.1:3130-20903 GCA_034722995.1 Candidatus Cloacimonadota bacterium
TTCATCCTTCGGAGAACGGGCGAACCTCCGAATGCAGGGACCAATCAATTCCCGAGAATGAAACATTAGTTCCCTTTATTTAAATATTATTATATTTGAGATTATGTAATATTTTAGTTTTTTCTTCAAATCCTATACCAGTTTTAAAATATTTTTCTCTTTTCCTTGCCATCTCAATGGAATCAAACTCTTCAAGATATACAAGTTTAAGCGGTCTATGTCCCTTAGTGGACTTACATTTTCCGGCATTGTGTTCTTTCAACCTTTTATTTAGATTGATGGTAGAACCTACATATATCCAACGCCTTTTGTTCAATGATTTAAGAAAATAGACGTATCCTTTCATAAAACTTGGCTGGGTCGGGAGGATTCGAACCTCCGAATACAGGGACCAAAACCCTGTGCCTTGCCGCTTGGCGACGACCCAGAATAATTTAAAATTATAAATTAAAAATTAAAATGGCGGAGGATGAGGGATTCGAACCCCCAAGGGCAGAGCCCGTCCCGTTTCAAGCGGGATGCCTTACCATTAGGACTAATCCTCCTGTCTACAAATAAATTACTCTGAATACTTATTATATTGATATTTTTAAAAATGCCTCTTTCATATGTCAATTAATTTATAAAAATTTAGTTCCAATTCTTTTTTTTATTGACATTAATAACATAAACAAAAAAATTTCACACAAAACATGAAAAATATTGGCATTTTTTATAACCCATTAAATTATAAAAATGGGGCTTATCTTAATGAAAAGATTTTTGCTCTAAAAAAGCAAAATCTAAATGTGTTTCTTTTAGCCCGACAACATAGAACTGAACTGAATTCTGTGAAATATGTTGATAAATTTACCAGGAATATTATTGACCTATTAATAGTATTCGGAGGCGATGGAACTATGTTAATGGCAGCGAAACTGGTAATTGAAGAAGACATACCTATAATAGGATTTAATTTTGGAAAACTTGGCTTCCTTTCTGAATGTAAAAAAGATGAATTTGATTCGGTTATCAATAGTATTGTTAATAATGATTATGCTATTGAAAAAAGACTTGCACTCCTTTGCCATCTAAAAAAGGAGAAAAGTTATAAGTATTATGCAATTAATGATTGTGTTATTTATAAAGGTGACTATCCAAAATTAATTAATATTGAAGTCTACAAAGGTAATGAATTCGTTTATATGATCCGTGCTGATGGCGTAATCGTTGCTACTCCAAATGGGTCAACTGCATATTCGCTATCAGCCGGTGGACCTATTGTTTACCCTGAGAGTGATGTGATAGTTTTAACACCAATTAATCCTCACAATCTTTTTCTTAGACCAATTGTATTTCCAGCTTGCTCAAAATTAAATATCGTTTTAAAAGATAATGTGGTTGGAGTCCATCTTAATATAGATGGAAAAGACATTAATAATATAACTGCTAATAATAATATTCATATAGAAAAATCATCATCTTATTCAAAATTTATAAAGTTAACAAACAAAAACTTCTGCAAGATTTTACGGGAGAAATTTATCTTAAAGAATAAATTCTAACTATGTATTCAAGCAAAAAAAGATTCGCTTCAGCTGATTTTGATACTAAAACATTCATAACAGTTCCAAATATTATTACTATGGTTCGTCTTATTATATTGCCTTTTATACTTATTTTACTTAACAAAGGATATGATATTTGGGCGGTTGCTCTGATTATTTTTTGTGGTTTTACTGATGTCCTTGATGGTTTTCTTGCAAAAGTCCTAAATCAAGCTACTGCAATTGGCAAAATTCTTGACCCTGTTGTTGACAAAATTTTTTATCTCGCCATTTTAGTCTTCCTAATGTCTGAGAGAGGTTTTCCTTTATTTGCATTCATAATCATTGTTGTTCTTGAGGTTTTTATTCTTGCCGGTGGGTATATATTAATATCTAAGTACAAAATTATTCCAAGTTCTAGTATCTTTGGAAAATTTGCAGTTTGCCTAATCAGCCTTTCAGTTTTTCTTTATATTATAAATATAAAGTTTTTTAAAGTAAATATTATATTTGAGTTGTCTTTACAACAAATTATTCTAATATTAAGTATTATAATACTATTTTTTGCAACATTAATTTATGGACTTGCTGCAAAAGCAGAAATTAAAAAATTAAAAATAGATGACTGACATTTTTGAGTTGTCTCAATTGGAGGTATGTATATGGCTTCGTTATACATCACAAGAAGAATAAGGACCCTTCTAATTTTTGTTGTAATTATGGCTTCTTTGATTATTGCATTTAGTAGATCTAAAATTCTTAAAACTTTTTTTAAGCCTGAAAAAACTACTATAGCGAGTACACCAGAAGAAGCTACAGAGCAATTTGAAAGTTATATGTATTATACTAAAATTGATTTTAAATTTGTTACCGAAGATATCCGTGAAAAAGATAATGAGGTGAGCAGAATTCTTAAAAATACTGACTTTAATGAAATATATTCTAAATCAACAAAAAATAATAATATTACTAAAATTATACAACTCCCTATTGATAGTTATAGAAATGTAATGAATAAGCTTAAGCAATTACCTGATTTGGAATTTGCTGAATTGAAAAAATCTGAAGAAACTGCTTCAATTGAACAGTTAAGAAAGAGATTACAAGAAGAAGAGAATAACAAAAGACAGATTAGAACAGAACAGTATATAAATGAAGAAAAGCGATGGGAAGATTTAAAGAAAAAAGATGATATTATCGCTTCTCTGAATAATGAAATAATTGAAAAAGAAAAAAGTCAGAAGTATGTTTTAGCCAAAATTGATATTTCTAAAATCTTATCAGGAGATGTTGGGAAATCACTAGAAATTTTCGGAATCACTTTTATTGAATCTCTTGTATTTATCACCATCGGGCTTTTTGTATGTTATCTAATAATAATTGGATTAACAAGGCTTTTCGTTATTCTTGGTATAAAAACTAGATATGGGTCTTCATCAAGATATGGACAATATGGGAGATATGGAAGTAGTTCTTATGGGTATGGTGATTATAATTATGGTTATGGCGAGAAACGAATAAAGAGAAAATATATAAGAAAACCAAAGCAGAAGGATAAAAATTCAGAACCTGATAAAAATCATAAAACAGATGCTAAATAGATAAATTAAATTATGCTATCATACTGGCTACTATGGATTGTTTTGGGACTTATTCTTATTTTTATTGAAATTTTTACTCATAAATTTATCTTCTTTAGTATTGGACTTTCAGCAATAATTACTGGAATATTTAATATTTTAGGGATGGAAAAATTTATTATTCTGTTAATAGTTTTTTTGTTGCTAACAGTTTTTAATATTCTTTTTCTAAGAAAAATTGTTTCAAAATATCTCATCAAGCATAAATAATTATGATTTTATTTAAATTGTTTACAAAGATTTTCGGTCTTGGCCAGTTCCCCGACAGGCGCCCAGACGGAAAGGATAAAAATTTTCAGCTAATATCTTATTTTAAATTATATTGTTAATGGAAGGAGTGTAATGCCAGAGCATAAATCTTGCGAGAAAAAACTTAGAGCAGATGCGAAAAAGAGAGATAACAACAGATATGTTAAGAAAACAATTAAAACATTTGTGAAAAAGCTAAAAAACGCCAGCAGTAAAGAAGAGATAAAAAAGATGTTGCCCGAAGTCTATTCAGTATTAGACAAGGCTGTTAAAAAAGGTGTGATTCACAAAAACAGTGCTGCTCGTCGCAAATCTCGTTTAGCAAATTTCGCAAATAAGTTTATGGATTAAATTCATATCTTGAAAATTATATTTATTTTTTGAAATTAATTCTACATTTTGAGAAAAAAATTATTTGCCTTGCTATTGTCAAGTCAAGCGTGTTCTCATTCCCAATCTCCTGATTGGGAATGCAATAACCCTGTTTGGTGGATACGTCATTTGATATTTGACTTGACAATAGTATTTATTCTTTTGTTTGTATTTACTACAAATGTAAGTGCAGATAAAAATCCAATAGCAATCTTAGAATCAAATTTTGACTTTCTTATTCTGCAATTTGATTTAGGTGAATACCAAATTGACCATTTTAATAATTTTACTGTTATAGAAGGAGCACATTTTTCATATAACTATAAAGAAGGAGCAGCCAAACTTCCTGAATTAAGTTTTATTATTGGAATTCCATCTAAAGGGAATATATCATTCAAAACATTTGATAAAAAAACTTCAGAAATTCCTCTTAAAAATCCTATATTGCCATATCCAAAATATGTTCAAGAAATTGGTGAAGAAACTTGTCGTATGATTTATGAAATTCAACCAGAAATATATTATAACTCACTTTCACCAAGAGATATTGTTTTAACCCAGCCATATATCTGGAGAAATCAAAGGGTTGTTAAGCTAATAATTCATCCTTTTCGGGCTGAGAATAACCAGCTTATTATAACCTCAGAATTTAGGATAAGAATAGATTTTGGAGGAAGTGGTCACATAAAATCAGAATTTAAAGATAAGAACTTTGAAAATGTTTTCAGAAATAAGATTATAAACTTTGATATTGCAAAAAATTGGTCAATTAGTCAAAAAAGAGAGATTCCAGACAATCCATTCTCTAATTATAGATGGTTTAAAATACCCATTACTCAGGATGGAATTTATAAGATTACAAAAAGTCAATTAGTTGATTTTGATATTGCAGATGAGGAAAATTTACATGCTGAATATGTAAGAATATTTAATGGCGGAGGTTGCTCATTAGATAGAAATAGTTATACAGGACCATCAGATTTAAGAGAAATTCCGGTTTTTTTATCACAATCTGGAGATGATTTCTCAATATATTTCTATGCACGTGATACAAATGGTAATGAGATGAATCCAAATTACAATGGGGGTGGATACAATCAACACTTTAATCCCTACACTGGGGAAAATATTTATTGGCTTACATACATTACTGATTTAGGTGTTACGGTAAATAATCCATCATTACATAAGACTATTTTACAAAGAAGAAATCCCAAAGAAACATTAAATATTTACCATTATAAAGAACATTTTGAAGAGGAAGAGTTAAGATTGGAACCGAATGGAATAAAATGGTTTTGGTATAATTTTCCAGGAACTGGAAGTAACATAAAAAGTTTTGAATTTTTTGTTTCAAACTTAGTTCAAAATGGAAATCAAAAGATTATGTTGAAATTTAATTCAAGGCCAGATAATACATTATCAAAGTTCTATCTAAATAATAATGAGATTCACCCTTACATTTTGAGTAGTAGTGTTTGGTTTAGTGGAGACCTTTTTAAAAATGGTAATAATAGACTGGATATTCAAGCTTATTCCTCCGGATCACAGACGCTCTCTTTTAATTTTTACGAAGTAGAATATGATAAAAACCTATCTTTGGAAAATAATCGAGTATCATTTTCCCTACCAGAAATTAATACATTGTATAATATTGAGATAAGAAATGTCCGAAATAGTGAGTTGCAAATCTTTAAGGTCTATGATTTTGATAATGTAGAGAGAATTGATAGCTTATATTTTGAAAATAATAAAGTATATTTTACAGATTCTATAAATAATAAGGATATAAAATATTTTGCTGTTTGTCAAGATGGATACATATCTCCTTCTCAGATTATTGAAAAGTATGTGCCAAAAGTTTATTACTCATATAATGAAAATGGTCAGATAATTGAAGAAAATGATAAGGAATGCTATTTACGAAATAATATTAAACTTGCAAATACAGATCTTATTATTATCTGTCCTGAAGAATATTATGAAAAATCAAAAGAATTAGCTAACTTTCATAGTGAAATTGATAGCATGACTGTTCTAGTTACAAAATTAAATGATGTATACGATGAATTTTCATGGGGCTTACCAGATGTGGTCGCTATTAGATACTTCTTACACTATGCATTTGATTATTATGGGGTTGATTCTGGGCATAAGGTTTCTTATGTAATTTTAGTTGGAGACGGCACTAACGATTTTAGAAATTATGATTCCATAACTGGTGATAAAAATAAAATTCTCCCCTTTATCAAAGGAACTACTCCATTGGATGAGAATTATGTGTGTTTCAATTCAAGTAATCCCGAAATGATGATTGGAAGAATTCCTTGTCAAACAATAACAGAATTAGAAATAGTTATTGATAAAATAATTAACTATACAACAAATCCTAATTATGGCTTCTGGAGAAGTCGTGTAATGATTTCTGCAGACGATGTTCTTCAACATGGGGATAATGACCAACCTCAACATACAAATACTGCCGAGTGCTCACTTGCTGTGTTCATTGATGACAATGTTGAACTTATAAAGATTTATGGTATTGATTATCCACTTGATGAATTAAGCAACAAACCGGAAGCAAATGAAGCTATAATTAAGACTATAAATAATGGAGTTGCAATATTCGTTTATATCGGTCATGGAGGTTATGATGTCCTTGGGGATGAGGATTATTTCCGTTCCAGTGATATCTCAAAACTTAATAATTCTGATATGCTGCCATTTTTCTATGCAGGTTCATGTAATGTTGGTCATTTTGATTCTAATACTTTTGAATCAATGGCTGAAAAGATGCTTCTTGCAAAGGATAGAGGAGCAATTGCTTCATATGCATCTTCTCGCAGTGGTGGCTATGGTCCTTACGGGATTGTTTCAAAATTAGTTAATGAAGCAGACAGAGAAAGACGAATTGGTGAAATAATAAGTACATACAGTTCTAGTACTTATAACCTTTTCGGAGATCCTGCTCTCAGGTTGGTTATACCACCATCTGCCGGTGATATAACAATTGCAGATAATTATCCAGACTCTCTAAAAGCAAGACAAACTGCAACACTTATTGGAAATATAACTGATGCAGATAATCGGTATGAACAAATCTTTGCTGTGGTTTATGATACGGATTATCAAACTACCTATTATTATGTTGAGCCTGATGGGGACCAAAAATATATTGACTATTATAAAAAGGGTAAACCAATATTCAAAGGACCCATTTCTTGTTCTCAGGATACATTTTCTTTAAGATTTATCGTTCCAGACGATATTTATGGAAGCTCTAAAGGTCATATTCTTGCATATGCGGTTAATACTGATAAAACTAAAGACATTCTTATGTCATATCATAAGCAATCCAGTCCCAATAATCATAATTTGATTATAAATGGATATAGTGATGCAGTAAATGACGGTCCTCCATCAATTAATATCTGGCTTGATAGAGAGGAGTTTAAAAACGGTGATTATGTTTCAGCAACACCAACACTCTTTGCAAACATTTCCGATTCTAACGGAATAAATATTACAAATTATCCAGGGCACAGGATTCTTCTTACAATTGATGATTATTGCGAAGAAAACATAACAGATTATTTTATATACAATACTGATTCTTACACAGATGGAACAATTGAGTATAAAATAAACAATTTAAGTGTAGGTAGCCATCAACTGAAATTAGAATTATTTGATAATTTTAATGAGGGTGCTGGTGAAGAGATAAGTTTTAAGATAAAAGAAACTGCAAAGATAAAAGTGCGTAATGTCCTTAATTATCCAAATCCAATGAAAGATTTTACCTATTTTACATTTTATTTAGATGGAGATGCGGTAGTGGATATTGAGGTCTTTACTATCTCAGGAAAGAAGATAAAAACGATTAGTGATAAAATATGCCAGCCTGAATATAATCAAATTTTTTGGGATGGAAAAGATAATGATGGAGATTCTCCGGCAAGTGGTGTGTATTTCTATAAAATCATTCTTAATTCTAAAAGAGTTAATAATGTTTATAAACTGATAATATCACATTAAATTTTAATAAAAAATTAAAAAAATAATAAAAAATTTGACAAGAGAATTAAGATTGTTTTTATTTGGTTTTAGTAAATTGGATTAGTAAGGCATTCTAAGTAATTAGGTATTATGCTTAACAGCATAAGAAATCGTTAATGTCTTAGATAGGAAAATGCCTATATGGCAGAATTATAAAAATGCTAACTTACAGATTAGGATTTTCAGACAAAAATCTTGTCTGAAATGTTTATATTAACAATCTAATATTAAAGGAGAAAAAAATGAAAAAGAAACTTTGCTTTCTGACAATTCTGTTATTGATTTTCTCAGTTTCTCTTAGCTGGGCTATTGTAAAACAGGCTACTGAGCCTGCAAGCAAAACAGAGAGCACCCTTCCAAAAATCGTAAATTCAGAAAGTCATCCCGTCGTTCCCGAAGGTGCTGCGTTAAGGACGCTCAGACATCATCAAGTAGCTCCAATTGACGATGAATATGTAAATACCCGTTCAGATAAAGGTGGTGTTGAAACTGTATGGGCTGAAAATTTTGAAACTGAGGACGCATTTTGGTATTACACAGGTGCGGCTTACATAGTTACTCTTACTCCCGCCGACGAAATTGCCACACGATTTACTCCATTCCATAATGGTACACTTGATGGAACCTGGATATACTTTTATGGTGGCGATGCTACTTTAGTAACTATTAGTGTTTATGATAAGGATGCCAGTGGGTTGCCTGGAACGGTACTTGGCTCACTTGATGTAGACCCTGGTGCTGGAAATACAATAGATTTGTCCTCTTTAGGAATTACACTTACTAGTATGGAAGATTTCTTTATATCTGTTAAGATTTGTACTGGTACTACCCTTGATGTAATTTGTGATGATGGTTCCGGAACCGCTGCTCGTTCATTTAGTAATGATGGTACTGGATGGATATCCGAAGCTCCTTATGAGTGGTGCATTGATGCAAATGTTACCTGGACAGACACATGGACGACAGGAACTGGCAACTGGCAATATATTGAAAATGATACTATTCCTCACAGCCCCACACATTGCTGGTGGATTGATGAAGGGGTAGGCTATACCAATGACCCGTTGGTTTCCCCGACTTTCCATCTTATACCAGGATATAATCTATACTTTATAAGTATGTGGATTAATATTGAATTTCCCAGAACAGTAGCCGCTCCGGGTTATATTGATGAAACTTACAGACTGTGGATTGTAGATACAGATGCACCAGTTGATGATTATTGGCATATAGATGACCTGAATGCTTATGAAGGTAATTCCTGGTGGTGTGGACTTGAAGACCCCACCTGGGCTGGTGGCTGGGGTTATGGTAATAATTGGAATCAATGGATTGAGACCCCTGACTTGGATTTATCCACATCCAGTCCAATCTCCCTTGATTTTATGCAACGCTATGATGTAGAGTTGGATTACGATTATTGTTATGTTGAAATTTCTACTGATAATTGGGCTTCACAAACTACTCTTGCTACATATAATGGAACTAATAATACCTGGACTGCAGAACAGATAGACCTTAGTAGTTATGCTAACGAAAATGTAAAAATAAGGTTCCGCTTTATCTCTGATTCTGGCTGGTCTGATGAAGATGGTAATGATACTGAAGGTGCCTGGTTCATAGATAATGTTGTAATATCAGATGGCTCCACTACTTTCTTTGAAGATAATGCAGACGCTCAACAAAACTTCCTGGTAAATCCCGGCAATTTACCATGGGAAGCACTCTTCTATGATTATGATAGAGACTATCCTGCTCCTTCCTGTGGTTGGGAATTAATTGATAAAGATTATATCTTCAACGGTACATGTAATGTTACAGACTATGCTGATAAAGACATTAAACTTAAGGTAACCGTGACCACAGATGATAGTACCTATACCTTTGGTGCAGGCTTCTATGTTGATGATATAGATATCACAGGAATTTCTCTTCCTGAAGTTGATATGGCTTGTGATTTCACTCTTGTCCCATATCCATCAACTGTAGGACTTGATATTAAATCAGATTTAACACCTAAAGTCATTATAGGTCAAGAAGGTTATGGAAGTTCAGCAGCTAACATACGTATTGATGTAGAAGGTGCAGGATTTGAACCTCCAGATTTTGATTATTATGCACAAAATGTAGGTCCTTTAGGAATGGGTGAATACGGTATATTTGATCTAACGAGAAATCCAGGCTATACCCCAGTAGAAGGTACCTATGATTATGTGGCCTGGGTAGAAGCAGCAGGAGATACCGTACTTGACAACGACTATGCCCCCCCAATGTCAGTTCAAATTTATCCAGAAAATGAATATGAGCTTGGATATAATAGCAGAGTAGTAGGTCAGTACTACTATCCCGGCTGTACAGGTGCATTAACATACTTTTCACCTTATACTGATGGAGTGCTCACAGGAACTCACAATATTAATGGTATAAGACATTTATGTTATAACCGTCACATTCCATCTGGACCACCAGTACCACCGGAAACCGCTCCTTTAACATTCAAGGTTTATGATGCTACTTCTCCTACTACATTAGGTGCATTACTTTATGAAGAAGAAATTGACATTACTACATGGATGAGGTATCAATGGAAAAATATTCCATTCTCAAGTTCAGTTCCAGTAAGCAATGACTTCTTTATATTAATTACTGGTGAATTCATAAATGGAAATACTACTCCCGACCACCCAGAATACTTCATTCTTGTTGATGATAATACAGCTAAATACCTTGGTGATGTTAGTTATTATGATGGCCACGCATTCAATTTTGTATCAGTAGATACACTTGAAGCCTATTCTTATGATTTTTATTGCAATGCCTTAATGGATATGGTAGTGGGTGTTGGCCCAGGACATGAACCTGAAGTACCAACAACTTACCTTAATCAGAATTTCCCGAACCCTGTAACTTCAAATACAAATATCTCATTCAACCTAAAAGCAAATTCTGATGTTAAAATTTCAGTTTATAACATTAAAGGGCAGTTAGTTGAGACATTGGTAGATAATAAAATGGAGAAAGGACCTCATACTCTTACATGGAATAGCAAATCTCTATCTAATGGAATCTATTTCCTCAGATTAGAGACTCAAGAAACTACAATTACAAAGAAAATGGTTATTCTGCGATAATTATCATTCAATTTAAGCCCTGTCCCGATAAATCGGGGTGGGGCTTTTATTTTTTGGTGTCATAATAAAACTGTATGGCAAAAAAAGTAAAACAATCATTTAAAATCCAACCAATAATTTATTTGTTTTCTCTCTTGATTTTTACTAATCCATTTTTCATAACAAAAAAATACCTTTTATTTTTTCCATATAGGCTTTTAATACTTCAAATTCTAATTTTTGTTATTTGCACTCTTTTTTTTCTTTCACCCAAATATAAACTCAATAAGAAGAAACATCTTCCATTTTTGATTATTGGCATATATCTTTTATATAGTATTATTAGAACTATTTTTTTAATCCACCAGACGGCAGATTATGGTTTAGATGTTCTAATATATTTAATCCCTTCAATAATCTTATTTTTTATTATCTCTCAAATTAAAATCAATAAAAGTGAAAGATGTCTAATTGCAGGTTCATTTGTTTTCAGCTTTCTTATTTCAATTATTCCCGGATATTTTCTTCAATCACAGACTGTTGTTTCTTTTTCTCGTCTTAGCCTAAATTGGGCAAATCCTAATTATTATGCGAGTTATCTCTTAATTACTATTGGTTTTACTATCTATTTATGGAAATTATATTCAAATAAAAATGCTAAAAAAAACTGGATAAAATATTTTTCTCTTTTATCATCAATTTTAGTAATTATATTTTTATTCTGGACACAATCGCGTGGAGGTCTCCTTGCTTTTTTATTAGTGATGACTATTTTTATATTAGCATACAGTATAAAAAAGTCAAAATTTAAACTTCTTACAACTTCAGTAATTATACTATTAATACTATTCATAGGATTATTTTATACTTTTCAAAAAATTCGTCCAGCCACGATTATTTTTAGGGAAAGGATTTATCAATCAACTTTTGATTATATAAAAGATTTCTGGTTATTAGGGAGTGGTCTTGGTTCTTTTGTGCATTATTTTCCAAAGTATAAGCAAAGTGATTACAAATTGATAGGACAAGAGGATATTATTACACATACTCACAATGAATTTATGGAACAATGGACTGAAACCGGTATAATAGGACTACTACTTTTTTTAGCATTTATCATTGTAATAATATTAGAAGCTATAAAGAAAACTTCAATGTTTAAAGGGGAGAGGAAATATTTTATCGGTGCATGCTTGCTATCCCTTCTGCTTTTTATTACTCATAATCTCTTTACCATTACCATGCGACTATCTCCAATGCAGACATATTTTTATATTCTTGCAGGCTTAATCTTTGCTAATTATGGGGAAATAGATACCAAAATAAATAGAACGAATAAAAAGAAATATATTCTATTCATTCTTATCCCTTTGTTTCTATGGTTAATCTCAATAAATATAAAAAATATAACAGGATTGGGTTATTTTCAGAGGTCAAAGGAGGAATTTACAACTTCAAAAAGAGGATTATTCGCTTCAATAAAGTATGCTGAGAAAGCACGAAATTTTATCCCTCATAACTCTAATTTACTCTATCATCTTGGCTATTCCAACTTTTATGCGAAGAATTATCAAAAGGCGATTAAATATTTCGACAGATTGCTTGCTATTTCCCCTTATTACCCACAAGCACATTTCTGGAAAGGTTATATTTATTCAAAATCTAATAATTGGAATAAAGCTATAAATGAGTATAAAGCTGAGTTAAAATATGATCAGTATCCTAAAGTATACTTTAATCTCGCAATAGCTTATCATTATATTAATTATGAGAAAGCATCTATTAATTATTTGCAAAAATATGTAGAAAAAATCGTTGAAAAAATAGAGAAAAATCTTGTTTTAGACAGAGAAAGGATTTTATCTCAAGAGAAAAGGAACCTCAATTTTGCTTTTGAAAATCTAAAAAAATATTACATTGACAAAGATAAAGATAAAACTTCAGAGTTAGAACAGATTAAAAAAATTCTGTCCCGGTAAAAATTAATAACATCATTTTTAAAGAACTGTGATGAGATAAATTTTTTTCTTTACTACAAAAATTGTTTAACGCTTAAATGGCTAAAATATTACTTATCAATAAATATCTAAGGATAGGATGAAATCAAGATACAGAGAACTTATAAAAGAAGTTACGGAAAGATATCCAGAAAGAAAAGAAGAATTTATTTCAGGCTCTTCTGATATCGTTAATAGACTATATACCCCGGAAGACATAGAAGAAATAAATTATAAAACCGATATTGGCTATCCCGGCTTGTATCCTTTTACTCGTGGCGTTCAACCAACGATGTATAGAGGCCGCTTATGGACAATGCGTCAGTATGCCGGTTTTGGAAATGCTGAGGAATCTAACAAAAGATATAAATATCTGCTTTCACAAGGTCAAACTGGGCTTTCAATTGCTTTTGACCTTTGCACGCAGATTGGCTACGATTCAGACCATCCAATGAGTAGTGGTGAGGTGGGTAAAGTCGGCGTGGCTATTGATTCGCTTGCAGATATGGAAACCCTTTTTGATGGAATTCCTTTGGACAGGATTTCAACTTCAATGACAATTAATTCAACTGCAGCAATACTTTTAGCTATGTATATCGCAGTGGCAGAAAAACAAGGGGTGTCAAAAGAAAAACTGAAAGGTACTATTCAAAATGATATTCTAAAAGAATATATTGCAAGAGGGACATATATTTTTCCACCGAAACCGTCAATGCGTTTGATTACAGATGTCTTTCAATACTGTTCAAAAAATATTCCGCGTTGGAATAGCATTTCTGTTTCTGGTTATCATATTAGAGAAGCTGGATCAACCGCTGCCCAAGAAATAGCCTTTACGCTTGCAGATGGAATCGCCTATATTGAGGCAGCACAAAAGGTTGGGCTAAATGTAGATGATTTTGCACCAAGAGTCTCGTTCTTTTTTAATTCTCATAATGACTTGTTTGAAGAAGTTGGAAAATTTAGAGCGGCAAGACGGCTCTGGGCAAAGATTATGAGAGAACGATTTCATGCAAAGAATCCAAAATCAATGAAAATGAGATTTCATACTCAAACTGGAGGCTCAACTTTAACAGCTCAACAGCCTGACAATAATATTGCTCGTGTCACAATCCAAACACTTGCTGCTGTGCTTGGAGGAACACAGTCTTTACATACAAATTCAAGAGATGAAGCATTAGCTCTTCCAAGTGAAGATTCAGTTAGAATTGCTCTCAGAACACAACAAATTGTTGCTTATGAAAGTGGTGTTTGCAATACAATTGACCCATTAGCAGGTTCTTATTTTATAGAAAGCATAACAAATCAGATTGAAGAGAAAGCAATGGAATACATTTCTCAAATTGATGAATTGGGCGGTATGGTTGAGGCGATTGAAAAGGGCTATGTGCAAAAACAGATTCAAGATAGTGCTTACAAATATCAGAAACAAATAGAGAATGAAGAAAGAATTATTGTAGGACTTAATAAATTTGTTACAGAAGCGGAGCCGTGCAGAAGCATTTTGAAAGTTGATGAATCGTTTGAGAGATTACAAGTTGAAAAATTGAAAAAAGTTAAACAGGAGAGAGATAATCATAAAGTAGAAATGGCACTAAAAAAGATTAGAGCGACTGCAAAATCTTCTGATAATTTGATGCCCGTAATTCTAGAAGCAGTTAAAGTATACGCTACTTTAGGTGAGATTTGTGATGTTTTGCGTGAAGAATTTGGAGAATATGAAGAACAACTTGTGTTGTAATTGCTCAGCCACAAAGACTCAATCACCGCGGACGCGGGGACACAAAGGGTTAATACAAATTTTATTTGCTATAAAAATTTGTTTGTTGACAGAAGAAATGATTTTATATTCTTGGTGCCTTAGGGACTTTGTGGCAGAAAGCTAATATGGAAAAGAAAATAAGAATTTTAATTGCAAAACCTGGCTTAGATGGACACGATAGGGGAGCAAAGTTTGTTGCCCGTGCCCTTCGCGATGCGGGTTATGAAATTATTTATACTGGAATTCGGCAAACACCTGAGCAGATAGTTGCAGCTGCAATTCAGGAAGATGTTGACTTTCTTGGAATAAGTATTTTATCTGGCGCTCATAATGTTTTGCTTTCTAAAGTGATGAAACTTCTTAAAGAAAATAGAGCAGAGGATATAATTGTCTTTGGCGGTGGAGTAATTCCGAAAGATGATATTCCTTATTTGAAAGATATTGGAGTTAAAGCAATCTTTACCCCAGGCACCAAATCAAAAGAAATTATTGAGTTTATTGAGAAAGAGTCCCGATACATCGGGATAAAATAAAATGATTGGAAATATCATTCAAAAATAAAAAACTGGGATTTATCCCAAAAGGAGAAAAAATGGGTATAATAATCATCCTTATAATTCTGATTGTGCTATATTGGCAGGCAAAGAGTATTTTCCACGATAAAGCTAAATTGGCAAAAACTATTATTGTTTTGCTAATTATTTTTGGAGTTTTATCACAAACAATTAAAGTAGTTGAGCCAGGCAAAGTAAAAGTGCAGGTGCTTTTTGGAAAAGTTCAAAAAAGAATTTTGCCCAGCGGACTTAATTTTGTAAATCCGTTAATAACTATGCGTACTATGAGTGTTCGCACTGAAACATATACAATGAGTGCTACACGATATGAAGGTAGGGTCCGAGGAGACGACGCAATTAAAGCATTAACCTCAGATGGAATATTGCTTCCTATGGATATTACATGCTTGTTTCATTTATTAGATACTAAAGCACCAGAAGTATATGAAAAAATTGGCACTAACTATGAATCAAAAATTATACGACCTGAACTCAAAACGATTATCCGAGAAGTTATTAGCAGCTTTAAAATGGAACAGGTATATTCGTCTGCAAGAGATACTATTGCTTTAACAATGAAAGAAAAAGCTCATAAGAAATTACTTCCAAGAGGAATATTTATTGAAGATGTTCTTCTCAGGAATGTTACTCTACCAAAACAAGTAGAAGCAGCTATAAATGCTAAAAAAACAGAACAGCAAAATTTTCAAAAGATGCAATATACTCTGCTAAAAGAGGCAAAAGAAAAAGAGAGGAAAATCATAGAAGCAGAAGGTATCAAAAAGGCAAATCAGACAATTGCTGAAGGGCTCACAGAAAGCTATCTTAAATGGTATCAAATTGATATGATGAAGAAATTGATTGGTAGCCCAAATAATACGATTATCTTTATTCCCATGGGACAAGAGATTAAGCCAATAATTAGTACTGGAAAGTAGGAGATAAATGGAAATAAGGAAATAAGGAGATAGGGATATAAGGATATAGGGATATAAGGCAAAATGTAAAAAGCAAAAATTAAAAATTGAGAAACGGACTCAACAATTTTTCTCTGGAGTGCTGAAACGAGGATCCGAGATTTATCGGGGATACGAACTTTCAGCCTGGGCACAAGCGAAAAGTTTGTCCCGACTCGTCGGGACGCATTTTCGCACTCCTAAAATAAAGAAAAATTATATCTGCGTCTCTGTGGTTGATGTATTTTCAGATGAAACACATATGTCGGCAAGTGGCCGCAAAGGAATATGAAAATTATATGCAGAAGCTGAAACAGAGGATAATCAAAAAAGAAATAGAAATTATCCCCGCCTGCCAAAGCCTTGTGCGGCGGGCAGGTCTGTGTACTCTTTCACCCTTCGTCCCGATTCCATCGGGACTACGGAGAACGGGTGTGCCTCTGTGGTGAAAAAATATGGGCAAAGCTATAATTGAAAAAATCATTCAATCACATTCAGATGAAATGTAACACAATCGTCCCGATTGTGTCGCAATTGTGGACAATTGCATTACTTTTGTGGAGGATACCTCTGTGGTGAGAAAAAAATGGGCAAAACTATAATTGAAAAAATAATTCAAATGCATTCTGAAGAGGATGTTAAAGCCGGAAAAATTGTCTGGATGAAAATAGACATACGAACTGCTCGTGATTTTGGCGGAGCCAATGTTGTTAAAAATCTTGAAAGATATTATCCGAATGAACAATTGCCAGATATTGAAAACATACTTTTTACATTTGACTGTGTTGTGCCTGCCAAAACCATTCCTTATGCAAATAATCAGCAGATTTGTCGTGAGTTTGCTAAAAAGTCTGGTATAAAAGTATATGATGTTGATGCGGGAATTGGAACTCATATTTTGATGGAAACGGGTATAGCAAGACCGGGACGAACAATAGTTGGGACAGACAGTCATTTTAATATTTTAGGAGCGGTAAATGCGCTTGGTCAGGGAATGGGGGACCAGGATATTGCTTTTACCTTTCGTACTGGAAAAACCTGGTTTGAAGTGCCAGAAACAATCAAAGTAAATCTAAAAGGAAGATTTTCATATCCTACTACCGCAAAGGATTTAATTCTTTATATTTTAAGAAAATTGGGAAGTAAAGGAGCTCTTGGAAAATGTATTGAATATTATGGAGAATGCCTGAAAGATTTGAGCTTCGCAGAGTACATTACTCTTTGCAGTATGATGACAGAGATGGGTGGGATTGTAGCTTTTCCATATCCAAATAAGAATGTAATCAATTGGCTTGCTGAAAGAACTGGAGAAAAACCAGAATTCATATTCGCTGATGCAGATGCAAATTATTGTGATGAAATTGAGATTGATGTTACTGATTTAAAACCACAAATTGCCTGCCCTCCAAAGCCTGATAATGTTACGGATGTTAAAGAATTAAAAGGTTTAAAAGTTGATTCCGTATTCGTTGGCTCCTGTACTAACGGGAGAATTGAAGATATGCGTTGGGTTGCTGAAATTCTTAAAGGAAATAAAGTAGCTAATGGTGT
>JAYEOL010000025.1 GCA_034722995.1 Candidatus Cloacimonadota bacterium
TCTACTTCGTTAAAGCTTCGTAGAATAAATTCTGATGAGATAAAGCGACAAATATTATAATCGTGAAGAGGAGAATCTTCAATAATAAGATTTTCCTCTTTATTTTTTAGAAAAATAATACAACTACCAAAATACTTGACATCAAATTTATAATAAAATTTTTTCAATTTTAATTATTTAGGTAGAAAAATATGTGTCTTTCCGCCAGCTCCGAGACGGAGTCCCGATAGAATCGGGTCTGGTGGATTATTTTGGAGGAATAGAATGCCAGTACCGAAAAGGAAAACTTCAAAATCAAGAAGTAGAAAGCGTAGAACTCATTATAAAGCAAGCATAGAAGCTACTATAAAGTGCCCGAATTGTGGAGAGCAGATGCGTCCACATTTTGCCTGTCCACATTGTGGATTCTATAGAGGGAAAAAAGTTATTTCAATCTCAGAAAAATAAAGGATTTTGGTAATTATTTTTCAGTTTACTAATTTACTATCATTATGAAAATCGCTTTAGATGCATTAGGTAGTGATAGAGCGCCGTATCCAGAAGTAGAGGGTGCGGTTCTTGCTGCAAATGATAAATTCTGTTCCAAAATCTTCTTAGTAGGAAATCAAGCCATTTTAAAAAAAGAATTAGAACGATTTTATTATCCTAAGAATTCCATCTCTATCATTAATGCAACAGAGCGTATAGATCCATCTAACAAGCCAATTTCTGAGTTAAAAAAGAAGAAGGATTCATCTTTAATCAATGCTGTTAATCTTGTAAAAAATCACGAAGCAGATGCTCTTGTTAGTGCTGGTTCTACAGGTGCTGTTATGGCAGCTTCATTACTTAATTTTGGCCGAATTCCCGAAGTAAACAGACCTGGGTTAGCAATCTCTCTACCAACAATTTCAGAACCTGAAATAGTCCTTGATGTCGGTGCAAATGTTGATTGTAATGCTGATAATTTAGTACAGTTTGCAGAAATGGGAAGCATATATTCGGCTTATTTTCTCAAAAAGAAAAACCCAAAAGTTGCTTTAATCAACATTGGCGAGGAAAGTAAAAAAGGAAATGAGGTTTCAATAGAAGCCCATCGTAGATTACAAAAATTGGCATCTATAAATTTTATTGGTAATATTGAGGGTAAAGATATTCTAAAAGGTGTAGCAGATGTGATTATTTGTGATGGTTTCATTGGAAATATTATGATGAAAACAGTTGAGGGTGTTGCATTTTCATTATTTGAAATATTGAAACAAGAAATCAATAATGATTGGGTAGCAAAGATTGGTGCAATTTTGAGTTATCCTGCTGTCAAACATATAAAGAAAAAATTAGATTATACTGAATATGGTGGTGGCTTCCTTTTAGGAATTAATGAAATATCTATCATTGCTCATGGACGCTCTAATGCCAAAGCTATCTGCAACGCAATCAAATTTGCCAGTTTTTCCAAACAATCAAAATTTTTAGAGCACATCAAAGAATATTATTGTAACTATAAGGAGAAGAAAAGTGAGTGATTATAAAGTAAAATTTGCTGGAATAAGTATGGCAGTGCCTGAAAAAATTCTAACCAATGCTGACCTGGAAAAGATAGTTGATACTTCTGATGAATGGATAAGGACGCGAACAGGAATGATAGAACGCCGTATATCCGATGAGAATACTGCCTCGTCAGATGTTGCATATAAGGCTATTGAAAAATTATTCAAAACTGTGAATATAAAACCCAAGGATATTGATTTAATTATCGTTGGCACTATTACTCCAGACCATCTTTTTCCATCTACCGCTTGTATTTTGCAAAAGAAATTAGGACTTCATCCAATTCCAGCATTTGATATCTCTGCTGGGTGTAGTGGCTTTATTTACGGAGTTACTATTGCTAAACAGTTCATTGAAAACGGTATATCAAAGAATGCATTGGTTGTTGGCGTAGAACTTCTTACCAAAATTACGAATTGGACTGATAGAGGCACCTGTGTGCTTTTTGGAGACGGAGCTGGAGCTGCAGTTCTTACCCGAGCAAAAAAAAGTGAGGTCTCCGGAATTATTGATACTTACATCTCTGCTGATGGAAAATATGGAGACCTGCTTTATATGCCAGCAGGTGGCTCACGAATGCCTGCTTCTGAAGAAACTGTAAAAAAGAACCTTCATACAGTGTATATGGAAGGAAATAAGATATTTAAAGCAGCAGTTAAGGCAATGGCTGATGCTGCTGTCACAATTTTGGAAAGAAATGGGGTTACTGGTGAGGATTTAGATTGGTTAATTACTCATCAAGCCAATCTGAGAATAATAGATGCTCTTGCAAAGAGATTAAAAATGCCACCTCAAAAAGTAATTATAAATATTCAAAAATATGGAAATACTTCAGCAGCAAGTATCCCAATCGCATTTGCAGAAGCAGTGGAAGAAGGTAGAATTAGACGAGGTGACTTGGTTCTTTTAGACGCTTTTGGAGCTGGTTTTACCTGGGGAAGTGTCTTGCTTAGATACTGATGGTGCATTACATAAATATTCGACAAAGAAATGGCAAATTTCAAATATAAAATATTTAGGCATTTGTCATTTTGATTTCATTTGAAATTTGGATTTTGGAATTTGAAATTATTTATTGGTTTCGTGATAATAAAATTTAACTCTTTGCTTAAAGTAAATTAAGTACTAAAAATGGATATACAAAATATTGCTTTCGTTTTTCCCGGTCAGGGTGCTCAATATGTTGGAATGGCAAAGGAATTCTACGATATTCCTAAATATAGAATCTACTTTGATATTGCCAATGAAAAACTTGGCTATGACCTTAAAAACATTATGTTTGAAGGTCCAATGGCTGAGTTGAAGAAAACTCATAATACCCAGCCAGCAATTCTCTTACATAGTATACTTGCATATAAATATTTTAAAAAGAAGTGTGATATTAAACCAAAATTTGTTGCTGGTCATTCCTTAGGTGAATTCTCTGCTCTTGTTGTGGCTGATGTTCTTGATTGGGAAGATGCACTTTATTTAGTTCATAAACGCGGAAAATTTATGATTGAAGCAAGTAAAGATGTCCCTTTCAAAATGGCAGCAATAATTGGTCTCAACAAAGATATTATCGTTGAAATTTGTGATAATATTTCTGGAACTGTTATAGCTGCAAATTTTAATACTCCAATACAGACCGTAATTAGTGGTGAAGATAAGGCTGTTTCTAAAGCAATGGAAAAATGTAAAGATGCTGGTGCAAGAAGAGTTGTTGAACTAATAGTTGGCGGTGCGTTCCATTCACCTTTGATTGCTAAGTCTGCTGAATGGCTAAATGCAGAAATGAATAAAATTTCTTTCAAAACTGCGAAGATTCCTGTAATATCTAATTTCAAAGCAAAACCGGAGACAGAGCAAAAAGAGATAATGGAGAACCTAACACAACAAATCAAATCTCCAGTTAGATGGGTAGAAAGTGTTGAATATATGATAAAAAACAGAGTTGACACTTTTGTTGAGTTTGGTCCGGGCAAGATTGCCTCTGGAATGATAAAAGCTATTGATAGAAATACTAATAGATATAATGTTGATAAGATGGAAGATGTAGATAAGGTTCTGGATGGGATGGAGAGAGAGCTCCAATGAAAAAATTGTCCGGAAAAACCGCCATTATCACCGGTAGTGCCAGAGGAATCGGAAAATGTATCGCTGAAAAATTTTCAGAAAACGGCGCAAATATAGTTATAGTTGATATTCTTCAGGAAGAAATAGATAAAACTGTTGAATCAATAAAAGTTGCAAATCCCAATATAATCGGGGTAAAATGTAACATAACAAAGGAAGATGAAATTGAAAGTTGTGTAAAGAGGGTTTTAGAGAGATTTGAATCAATAGATATCCTTGTAAATAATGCTGGCATAACAAGAGACAAGTTACTTATGCGGATGACTCTTGCAGATTGGGAAGCTGTAATCAGAGTAAACTTGACAGGCACATTCCTGTTTACTCAAAAAGTATCTAAAGTTATGATGCGACAGAGAAAAGGAAAGATTCTAAATATTGCTTCAGTAATAGGTTTAATAGGAAATGCCGGGCAAGCTAATTACGCTGCTTCTAAAGGTGGAATAATTGCATTTACAAAATCAATTGCAAAAGAACTGGCTTCAAGAAATATCAATGTTAATGCTATTGCTCCGGGTTTTATAAAAACTGAAATGACTGACAAATTACCGGAACCAATACAAGAAAGCTATCTTAAAAACATCCCTTTAAAAAGATTTGGTACCAAAAAAGATGTAGCGAATCTGGCACTTTTTTTATGTTGTGAAGATTCAGATTATATAACTGGACAAGTTATTGTAATTGATGGTGGGATGATTTAAAGTTAAAAGAAATTAGTAATTTCCGATATAATCGGATATTATAAAGGAGAAAGAATGGACGAAAGCATCAAAGAGAAAGTAAGGGAAATCATAACTACGCAATTAGGCGTGACAGAAAATGAAGTCACAGATGAAGCTGCTTTCATTGAAGACCTTGGCGCAGATTCTCTGGATACCGTAGAATTGATTATGCAGTTTGAGGAAGAATTTGATATAGAAATTTCTGATGAGGATGCTGAAAAATTAACTACAGTTGGCAAGGCGATTGAATATCTTGAAGAAAAACTAAAATAATACCCCCCACAGACCTGTCTACTGTCCATTTTGTCCTCATTTAGACCCCCAAACTTACAAATGACATAGACAGGGATGTGGGTTTTCCCTCTTTTTGAAAGGAAAAATAATGAAACCAAAAAAAGTTGTTGTAACAGGATTAGGAACAATAAATCCATTAGGAAATAGTGTTGAAGAGACATGGAAAAATCTATGTTTGGGAAAATCAGGTATTTCTCGTGTAGAAGGACTTGATACTGAGATTGCCTCAAAAATAGCTGGCCAGGTAAAAAATTTTGATGTATTTGAGTATTTAGATAGAAAAGAAGCACGCAAAATGGATCAATACTGCCATTATGCATTGGTATCTGCTATTCAGGCAATGAAAGATGCAGATTTAGACTCTATTCAACATATGAAATTAGGCGTGATAACTGGAACAGGAATTGGAGGAATGCAAACTTTTGAACACCAGACAGCAGTCTTTCTTCAAAAAGGACCGCGTAAAGTCAGTCCATTTTTTATACCTAAGATGATATCAAATATAGCTGCTGGGAGAATTGCTATTCACTTTAATGCAAGAGGGATTAATTTCAATATTACATCTGCGTGTGCTTCAAGTGCGAATGCAATAGGAGAGGCTTATAGAGCTATAAAATTTGGAGCAGCGGATGTGGTAATTGCTTGTGGCTCTGAGGCAGCTGTAACTCCATTTACACTCGCTGGATTTTCTGCTATGAGAGCCCTTTCTGTCCGAAATGATTCACCAGAAACAGCAAGTAGACCATTTGATTTGGAGAGAGATGGATTTGTGCTCTCAGAAGGAGGCGGGACAATTATTTTAGAAGAATATGACCATGCTAAAAAACGAGGAGCAAAGATATATGCCGAGATGGTGGGATACGGTGCTACCAGTGATGCCTTTCATATAACAATGCCTGCACCAAATGGGGCAGGTGGTGCACAAGCAATGAGAAATGCCCTTCAGGATGCGAATATTCAACCTCAGGATATTCAGTATATAAATGCTCATGGCACATCAACCCCGCTCAATGATAAATGTGAAACCGCAGCAGTAAAAACAGTTTTTGGTGAACATGCCTATAAATTAAAAATTAATTCTTCAAAATCTATGATGGGACATACACTTGGTGGTGCAGGTGCAATAGAAGCAATGATTCTAATTAAATCAATTCAAGAGCAGAAGATCCATCCGACAATTAATCTTTTTACACCCGACCCTGAATGTGATTTGGATTATAATCCTAAAAAAACTATTGATTTGCAAATTGAATATGGAATGAGTAATTCTTTCGGTTTTGGCGGTCATAATGCTGTTCTTATTTTCAAAGGAATAGATTAGTATCTAACCACAGATTCACACAAACAATCATAGATTGTATTTAGATATAAGCATTATAAAGAATTACAAATTTGCAATAACTCATTTTGGACATTGTGAGCCAAAAAGTCATTGGGTCGTTTTTTGTCTGTCTTTTTTGCATAAATCCATTAAAAATAACTAAAAAACTATGAAACAAAACAAGAGTGCCGCAGTTGGAAAAATTATTTCAAACCACAATAAAAAAATAAATAATTGGAGAAAGTCCCTTAATGATTTAGAAAAGGAAATAAACTACTCATTTAAAAACAAAAAACTATTAGAAGATGCATTAACACATAAGTCCTTTATGAAGGGAATAAAAACCAATAAATCTCCAATGGGAAATAAATCCGAGACAATGGAATTCTTAGGTGACTCTGTTTTAGAATTAATTGTTTCGGAATTCTTGTATAACAAATTTCCAGATGAAAATGAAGGCAATTTATCAAAAATACGCTCAAAAATAATAAGTAAAAATTTCCTATACAAAAAATCCAGAGAGATTGAACTTAGTAAATATATTCTTATTGGAGATAATGGATTGAAGAATAAATTAAAAAAAAATATTTCTATCAACTCAGATGCTATGGAATCACTATTTGCGGCAATATTTTTGGATAGTTCTTATGTGGAAACCAAATATGTTATTGAAAATACGATATTAAGCAATTGGGAAGATGCGGTAAATGCCGAAGATTTAAAAAACTTCAAAAGTTACTTACAGGAGTGGTCTCAAGCTAAATTTGGTGAAAATCCTGAATATGAAATAATAAAAGAATCTGGTCCGGAGCATAGAAAAAAATTTTATGTTAAAGTAAAAGTGATTGATAAGTATAAATCAAAAGGAAATGCGAAAACTAAAAAAGCAGCTGAGCAAAATGCTGCAATGAATTTAGTAAAAAAATTAAAAATTATTGAGAAAATTTAGCAATGATTTTTTTTGTTTTAGCAATTATATCAGCATTACTTGTTTTTTTTTACTATCATAAAACAAATCCGCATATCTCAACTTCTTTAAAGTGGATACTTGGTATAATTCGCTTTTTGTTCTTCTTTGTTGTGCTGATACTTTTGATAACCCCAATCTTACATTTTCATAAGAAAAAACAACAACAACCCTTTTCAGCAATTGCACTTGATATGAGCGGAAGCATGAATCAAATCTTTGCAAACGAGATGACAAAAAAGACGATTTCAAAAGAATTTGTTTCAAAATTAGAAGATTTTCTTAATAAAAAAAATATTAATTATAAAACTTATAATTTTAGTAATGGACTACAAAGCGATACTCTAAAAACAGATATTTTTCTTTCATTAAATGAAATTCAAAAAAAAGAAAAAGACCAGAACCTTTCCGATATAATTCTTGTTTCAGACGGACTAAATCATAACAACAATAATTTTCCTATATTGAAAGAGATTAATATACCAGTTTCAGTAGCCATTCTTGGAGAAAATCCAAAGTATTTAGATATAGCGATAAAAGATGTTATTACAAATAATCCTGTTTATCTTAATACAGAAACTGAAATAAAGGTTGTAGTAGAAGGTAATCTGTATGGCAAAGATATTGTTGTGAAATTGTGGGATGAGGATAAATTGGTTTCCAGCAAGGATTTTTCAGATATAGAAAAATCAAATGAATTTCTGATTTCATACATACCAACGAATATCGGATTTAAAAAGATGAGAATTTCCGTGGAATTGAAAGAAGAAAATGAATCAAATTTAATAAATAATCAAAGGGAGTTCTTACTGAATGTTGTGAAAGATCGTGCTCAAATACTTATGATTACTTCACAATTAAATTGGGATGTCGCATTTATTCATAAAGCTTTGGCAAAAAATGAAAAGCTGAAACTTAATCTTATTGAGAAACGAAAAGATGGCTATTATTTAGAGAATGATAAAGTTTCTGTGACAGATTTTTTGGTTAAATCTGACATCTTAATAATGCATAATAGAAATAGGTTTGGTTTTACAGATAAAACATATAATGAAATAAAGAATTTTGTCAAACGGGGTGGAAATATACTGTATATTGATAAAGTTGATAAAGAATTAAATGATATATTACCATTATATCAAAGTAAGTATATAAAAGAAGTTAATGTGAATTTATTGCTTACCTCATTAGCTGATGATTATAAAACATTTTCAATTAGAGAAAGCGGAAAAGAGATGAAAAAAATATTGGAAGAACTTCCACCAATTGCCACCTATTTTTATTCTCCACAGAAAAATGCCGAGGTTCTTGCTATCGCAGATGTGCCAACTCAGAATCCTGTTATTGCATTTTCGTCATATTTTGATGGAAATGTTTTGATGCTTGCTGCAAATAGTTTCTACCTTTGGAAAATGTGGGAAGACCCGCAAAGTGAGTGGTTTGATGAGTTTTTTAATTCAATTGTCCAATGGCTTATCAATACCGACATTAAGAAGCGTTTTATTTGTGCAACAGATAAACTTCAGTATATGGAAGGTGAACCAGTAGATTTTTCCACTTTGATTTTTGACGAAAGAATGAATATGATTTCAAATCAGGATATTTTATTAAAAGTAAAAAAAGACGATAAAATTATAGAAAAATACTTAACTGAACAGGATAATAAATATTTGATAACTTTAGATGGCTTGACAAAAGGAAAATACCATTATAAAGTAGAATGTGTATTAGGGAATAATTTGCTTGTTGATAAAAGCGAATTCTTGATTGAATCTCTTCCCCTTGAAGAAAGTTCTACTGGAATTAATACCTCGTTCCTAAAATTTATTGCATCCCAAACAGATGGTAAAATTGTTGAGAATGAAAAAGATTTTGAAAATTTGCTAACTATAAGAAGAGAGCCGAAGCAAATTGTATTAACCACAGAAATTGAATTATGGAAAAAATGGTATATTCCTGTTGTTGCAATTTTATTAATTTCCTCAGAACTTTTTATCAGACGAAGAAAGGGATTATTATGATAGAATGTAGTAGAGTAGATGCAATAAAAAGAATGAATAAGCCAGCCCGTTTGGCATTAGTCGTTTCAAAATCAGAGGATAGTGGACCTAATATTATTACTTTGCAGTGGTTTATGCATACCTCTTTTGAACCGCCTATGTTTGCCATTTCTATTGCACATAAACGATTTTCTTATAAACTTTTATCTGAAAACAGAAAATTTGTTTTAGCAATTCCTTCAACCAAAATGGCAGAACAGACCCTTGCTTGTGGTACTACATCTGGTAGAGATATTGACAAGATTAGGGAATTTGATATTAAAGTTAGGAGAGGGAAACTCTCTGATATTCCTATTTTGCTTGATGCAGTTGCAAATTTTGAATGCAAAACTGTATCACAAATAAGAAGTGGTGACCACACGATTTTTATCGGTGAGGTAAAATACTCCTGGCAGAATAAAAACACGAAACTTAAGCCATTACTTTCAGTTCTCTATGATAGAAACTATAAGGTCTTAGCAAGGGATGGCAGGTATATTTTAGGAAAGATAAGGACAAAGTAATACCGCTAAATTTGCAATTGTTTTTTTGAAATTCATTTATAGGAGTCAAAATGGTTCTAAAATATCTAAACACAAAGCCCAAAATCGGCAAAGATGTTTTCATCGCAGAAGGTGCAAAGGTAATAGGGGATGTGGAAATAGGAAACTATAGCAGTATCTGGTTTAATGCTGTTGTGCGAGGTGATGTGAATTACATTAAAATTGGTGAAAAAACAAATGTGCAAGATAATTGTGTGCTTCATGTTACAAACGAGACTGCACCGCTGAATATCGGCTCTGGGGTTACAATCGGTCATGGAGTAATTCTTCACGGATGTACAATTGAAGATAACTGCCTAATTGGAACTGGAAGTATTATCTGGGATGGAGCAGTGATAGGGGAAGGGTCTATTGTTGGTGCCGGTGCTGTTGTCTTAGCGAATTTCAAAGCTCCTTCTCGCTCATTGATAATTGGAATGCCAGCAAAAATCAAAAGAGATGTGCCTGATAAACACTATCAGGAAATTCTTGAATCAGCAGAACATTATGTAAAATATGCACAAGATTATATGCTAAAAAATTAAGAATTGATACTCTTTATTTATAAGAAAAAGTTTGCTAACATTTCTTGGGCTGTAGATAAGTTGAAAAAAAAATATGGTGAGGAAATTATAAATATTGGCCAATAAATACTGTCATTGAGTCATTAGGTCATTAAGTCATTAATGAGGAGCATTTATATGAGATTAGAAGAACTTGAAGTTTATCAACTTACAATGAAGCTGGGAGAGCATATCTGGAAAGTTGTTGCTAAGTGGAATTATTTTGCAAAAGACATCCCGATAAATATCGGGAGCAAACAATTGGTCAGGTCAGCAGACTCAATCTCCGCAAATTTGGGTGAAGGTTATGGCAAATTTTTCTATAAAGAGAATAGACAATTCTGCTATTATAGTCGAGGTTCTCTTTACGAAACAAAGACACGGCTAACAAAATCACATAATAGGGGGTTGCTCAGTGATGCTGATTTTCAGGCCTTACAAGAAGATATTGAGAAAATCGCTTTGAAACTAAACAATTATATCAACTCAACAGGAAAACGAAAAAATGACATCAATACCCAATGACTTAATGACCTAATGACATACTGACTTAATGACCCAATGACGCGAAGCATAATGACTATAAATGACGCTCCGAAGGAGCAAATGACTCAATGACAGCGAACGAAGTGAGCGAATGACGGCTTTAGCCATTATGACAGCGAACAAAGTGAGCATTTTTTATGTTTATTGATTACGCAAGAATAAAAGTAAAAGGCGGAAGAGGTGGCAATGGCTGCTTGAGTTTCCGTCATGAAAAATATGTTCCATTTGGTGGACCTGACGGTGGAGACGGTGGCAAAGGTGGAGATGTAATTATAATTGGAGATGAGAATCTTAATACGCTTTTGAACTTTAAATATAATAAGCATTTCTCTGGCGAAAAAGCACAACATGGTCAAGGTTCTAATAAAACAGGTCATTCAGGTAAGGATAAAATATTAAAGGTGCCTTTGGGAACTGAAATATTTGAACTTAATGAAAATGGTAAACGAATTAGAAAATTAGTAGATATATCCTATGAAGGTCAAAAGATAACTTTAGCTAAAGGGGAAAAAGGCGGAAAAGGAAATGCAGCTTTTGCAACCCCAACAAATCAAGCTCCACGAAAGTTTGAATCAGGGAAATTGGGTGAAGAAAAATATCTGGAATTAGTGCTTAAATTAATGGCAGATGTGGGCATTGTCGGATTCCCAAATGCTGGCAAATCTACATTAATAAGTCATATTTCATCTGCTCATCCTAAAATAGCTGATTACGAGTTCACTACGCTTGAACCCTGCCTTGGGGTCGTGAAATTAAGCTCTTATCAGACATTTGTTATAGCTGATATCCCGGGTATCATAGAAGGTGCTCATCAAGGAAAAGGATTAGGCGACCAGTTCCTCCGTCATATTGAACGAACAAAAATCTTGCTGTTCTTAATAGATATTACTTCAAAAAATATATTAAAAAAATTTGAAATTTTAAAAAATGAATTGCATCTTTATAATCAAAATCTTGATAAAAGAAAATTTTTGGTAGTATTGAATAAAGTTGACCTTTTATCCAATGATACAAAAAAAGAAAGAATAGAGAATATAAGAAAGAATTTTTCAAAAAATATAAGAAAAAATGTTATAGCCATTTCAGCTATTACAGGTGAAAATATCTCAGCATTAAAAAATAAAGTATATCAAATTCTTCAAGAGAGAGATTAGATGGATAAAAAAGAATATCGTGACTGGTTAAAATTAGTTTCTATTAAAGGCATAGGACAGGGGAAAATTCGTAGACTTTTGAAGATTTTTCATTCTCCAGAAAAAGTTTTTGACGCCAACAAACATCAATTATCTAATTTAACTTTTCTTTCTAAAAATGCAGTTAATGAAATTTCAAAAAACGAGAATGAGGAATTTATTGAGAATCAATTAAAATTGTTAGAAAGATATGATGTTAGACTTATATCTATCACTGATGAGGAATATCCTGATTTGTTAAAATTTATCTATGACCCGCCGATTCTTCTATATATTAAAGGAGAGATTTTGCCGCAAGACAGCAGAGCTATTGCAATTGTCGGCACACGCAAGCCAACAAATTACGGCAGACTTTCTGCCATAAAAATCGGAGTAGAAATAGCAAGGACAGGATTTACTATTGTAAGCGGATTGGCTTATGGTATTGATAGTTGTGCTCATAAGGCAGCTCTTGATGCTGGCGGAAGAACCATTGCGGTTTATGGGACTGGTTTAGATATTGTTTATCCAGCTGTGCATAGAGCTCTTGCAAAGGATATTATTCAATCCGGTGCTTTAATTTCAGAATTCCCTCTGGGAACCAAAATTGAAGCGTGGAATTTCCCAACAAGAAATAGAATAATTAGTGGGATGTGTAAAGGGACTTTTGTGATTGAAGGTAAAAAAACAAGTGGTGCATTACTTACTGCAAAAATGGCGTTAGAACAAAATCGTGATGTCTTTGCTTTACCTGGAAATATCAATTCTCCTCAAAGTGAGGGACCAAACTATTTGATAAAATTAGGTGCAAAAATTGTTACTAAAGCAGAGGATATTTTAGAAGAATATCATATTAAGATGCAAGTTGAATCTGAAAAAATTACTCCAAAGATGACGAAAGAGGAGGGAGAAGTCTATAAATTATTACAGAAAAATGATAGAAATCTTGGATTAGATGAGATGGTTACACTTTCAGATTTTTCCCCAGCCCGGATATCTGCAATGCTTCTTAATATGGAATTAAAGGGAATTATTAAAAGAGGTGCACAAAATAGATATTGGCTTGTGTAAGATATTCGTAAATTTTTTTATTATATTATCTTAAACAAAGAAGGCGACATCTCAAATGTCGCCTTCTTTTTTGGGAATAAATATTATGTAATAGAAATTACTTTATAATTCCTAAGAGATCAGACTTCTGGACAATAAGATATTTTGTTCCCTCAAGTTCAATTTCAGTTCCACCATATTTAGCATAAATAACCTTGTCACCTTCTTTGACAATCTTTTTAAGGTCTTCATCATTTCCAACTGCAATAACTTTTCCAATTTGTGGTTTCTCTTTTGCAGTATCTGGAATGATGATATTTCCAACCTTTTTCTCTTCATTTTCTATTGATTGAAGAAGAACACGGTCATCAATAGGTTTAATCTTCATTACATCCTCCTGTTAATTTTTTATAAAATATGATTTAAACTACTATTGAAATTTATAGAAAATTTAAGTCTTATATTATTAATCGTCAAGAAATATTTAATTTTTTTTGATTTTTTCTTGCTCTACTGTAGAGTTAATGTAATTTATGAATTCTACGGCGTCTTTTCTTAAAGAACTCTCGGGGAAATCATAGAGTATTTTCTCTAAAGCACCTTTTGCTTCAAGGAAATTTTTCAATCTATAAAGGCATAATGCATGATTGAAAAGAATCATATCCAGGTCTGAATAATCTGGGTATTCAGTCTCAATTTGAGTTAATCTTTCTAATGATTCAGTATATTGATAACGTTTATAATATAACATTGCAATTTCTGCTTGAATTTCCGGGATTTCCATAATTAATGTGTCTGAAGGATTGGCTTTCTCTATTCTTTTTAAAATAGAATTATATATTTCTTCTGCTCTGTCATAGTTCCCTCGCCTTTTATAGACCTCTGCAAGTTGTTTATGAATGTCAATGCTATCAGGATGTAATTCAGCATTTTTAAGTAAGTTTGAAAAATAATTTTTATTATTTAGAATAAAGCTTGCTTTTTTAATGAATTGTTCAGCAGGCAGATAACCAATAATTCTATCAATTTCACCTGTCCCCGCGGTCCCCGATCCAATCCCCGATTTAATCGGGGGGGAGTGGACAGGATTAACAAAAATGATTGTTGGCAGTCCAGTTACATTGTAATGGTTAGCAAAATCCCTATTTTTTTCAATACTTGTATTTATCTCTATGGGCACAAAATTATCCTTTAATAGCTCAATTACATTAGAGTCCTGAAATGTGGTTTCATGCAATTTTTTACACCATCCGCACCTGTCTGAAGAGAAGTCTATCATAATTACTCTGTTTTCATTTTTTGCTTTTTCTATTGCCTCAGGAAATGAATCTGTCCATTGTAAAGAATCCTGGGCTAAAAGTATAGTTGATAATAAGAATAGTATAACAATTATGAAAGATATTTTTTGCATTTTATATTCCTAATTTTTTGAATATTATTTTTGAACTTCTTATTAAGAAAAATTATTCTCTGTCAATAAAAAGAGACCTTCAATCTGTTAGGTGACTGATTGAAGGTCTTAGAATATGGTTGGAGAAGTCTTATCGTATCAAAATCATCTTTTTAACTTCACTATAATTCTCAGTCTTCAGTTGATAGAAGTAAATTCCATTAGAAAGTTGATTTCCATTTTCATCTCTGCCATCCCATATAATTGACGATTGATGATTGACAATTGAGAAATTCCTTACCAACTGCCCTTTTAGGTTATAAATTTTTATCTGTGTTAATCTGTCCACCCTCCGTAGCATTGCTACTGCGGAGGACGGGTGCAAATCCGTGGCTAAATGAAATGAAATTGTGGTTGTCCCGATTTTATCGGGATTAAATGGATTTGGATAGTTCTGATACAAGACATTAGCTATTGGAGAATGATGCCAGTCATCTACACCAACATTCCCATATCTTGGTTTTAGTGTCGGATCACCAAGTAAAACCATTGCATAACCGTTAGGTTTCCATGGATCTTGCCCTTGATTAAGTATATCCAAATCAATAATTTCATTAAGTGATTCTCCAAAATTTCCTTCATTTCCTAAAGTTGAAAAAAAACCAACACCATCCATATCATAAATACCAACAGGTGAAGGAGCTCTTGCACTATAACCAATACTTATTTGGCCTTTATCAGAAGAAAAAACATAATGATTTAACATGCAATCAGGATTAATAAACCATCCCGAATAACAGCCATTGATAAGATAAAATAAAGTTTGAGGATTTATACCTGGAATTTCAGAATTAAAGATATTATCCCACTCACCATTTGCCTGGAATCCATGGCTCATAGAGTTTGAATGTGCAGCAAGCCATATTAACTGGTAGCCTTGCTGTAATCTTATGTTATAATCATCAGCAGTAGTTTCATTTGTGTCACTTATTGCAACAATATTTGGATAAACCTGTCCTAATTGTAATATTGCACTTGGAGCTTGGTGGTAAGCCCAGTCATCAAAGTAAATTAAAGCACTATCTGAACTTGTTAGTTCTTCAATCCTATAACTATGATTTTTTTCAAAATAATTTGTTAGTCTTTGGATTTCTCCTCCAAATATGTTATTACCATAAGTTAAGTTACTTGCATCAATTCTTCCTAAATAAATTTCAGTTTCCCTATCACCGTTACCATCAATATGTGTATCATAAATTCCATCAGAGCCGGGAATTAGAGTATTTGTATCAGGGTCATACATTAAAGTGTCTAGCCATGAACCATCAACATCTCTAAAAAAAGTTTCTGTTGGAAATTCTTGGTAAATGGTACCCATACTAGCCATTCCCTGATACATTACATGAGGAAACTGGCCAACAAAAATTGCTCCAGCAATATTGTCTTGCTCATACTCTTGTCTTAAAAAATTTCTTAAAGAGTCTGGCGAATTGATATCACAGTCATAAATTGAAACATCGTAAGGTTCATTTTCATTTTCTAAATCATTGGAATATTGAAGTAAATGATTTTCTAAACTATCATAAACAGCTGAATTAACTAAAACATCAAATTTACCTCCAGACCTTTGGCCTTTTTGTTTCTCTGTAAATGGCTCTTTCCATCTGGATGAATAAACCAGTCTGGCTTTAACATTTGTAGTATTAAGAGCAAAAGAAATCGGAGTTGAAAAATTAATCACAAGAAAGCAAATAGGAAGCAGGAATAACCTTTTCCAAAACCAGGATAGAAATATACTATTTGTTAAATAATTTTTCATAGTTTATTTCCCCTTTCTTGTATTTTGAATGGATGAGATCTGCAAAATAGATAGTTTTCATTTTTTTATGGAAATATTATAGAAAACTTTTAATTAACCTCAACCTCTAACTCCTTCTCCTGCAAGGAGAAGGAGAATTTTGTCTTCCTCTCCGCCAGCTGGCGGAGAGGATTGAGGTGAGGTCAAAAAAACCTTATTTTGCATAACTCATGTATTTTGAATAACTCAACTAATTCAGATTGCTTATCCTGATATATCAGGATCCCACCTGCTTTCACCTATTTTCCAGTCCTTCTCATCCGCCAGTCCCGATGAATCGCGACTCCGTCTCGGAGTTGGCGGATGGAATATTCAGTTAGGTCGTCAGTATAATCACTCATAAATAAACAGTATTTCTCCTCAAACAGCATATCTATTAGTTCTCTAACTTTTTTAGGAAAATCATTATTACTTAAGAGTTGTATCTCTCTTTTTCCCGATATATCGGGATAGATATTCGTTTTTGGGAAGCGTTATGTTCTCCATTAATCCTCTTTTTATTTTTTTATTTTATATACTTGAGTCCACTATAAAAAGTCATATTTATGTTTTTATAAACCGTTAAAACGGTTATAGGCAGGTTATGGTTTCATTAACACCCAACTTAAGTTGGGTGTTAATAAGAAGATAGAAATACCCAACCGTTTCAACGGTTTCCCAATTTAAAAGAGAATATCAAAATATTTCATTTTTGACCTTTTTAGAGTGGGCTCATACTTATTTTTTTAGAAACATTCTTGTCAATTTTTTTCTAATTAAATTGAATTATTGCAAATACTTAAATTATGGTAAAAACTTCTCCGGATCCATTGCCCTTCCATCCAATCTTACTTCAAAATGGACATGAGACCCTGTTGTGTTTCCAGTCAAACCAATAGTTGCGATTTTCTCACCTTTTTCCACATTATCACCTTTTTCTACAAAGTTTTCATCATTATGAGCATAAACGGTCATAAGACTGTGGTCGTGTTTCAGAATAATGACATTGCCATAACCTCTTTGCCAGCCTGTATATGCAACTTCACCGTCTAATACAGATTTTATAGGAGTTCCGACAGGAGCAGAAATATCCAGTCCTTTGTGAGGCTTACCATCACGCATTCCAAATGGTGATGTGATTTTTCCATTGCAGGGCCATATAAGACCATATCTCTTTAAATATTTAGATGGGATTTTGGGTCTAATTTTAGTATATTTTTCCAAAGAACCTTTTTTGGGTTCTAATAAAAGCTTTTGACCTACAAAAATCTTAGTTGAACTCAGATTATTATATTGTTTTAATTCATAAATTGAAAGGTTATATCTTAATGCAATTCTATAAAGGTTCTCACCTTTTTTTACTATATGAAGTTTAGGTTTTGAGGTTGATACCGGTTTTTGTTTTATAGTTTTGGACTTACTTTTTTTTTGAATAACAACTGTTTTACTGGGTATAGATTTCAGCCAAATTTTTTCTCCAGCCATTATCGTGTAAGAGGAAAGTTGATTGAATTCCATTAATTCTTCTAATGAAAGTCCATACATTTTGGAAATTCTATACAGAGTCTCACCCTTTTTAACAAGATGATAGCCCGATTTTGGAATTTCTCGTTGGGTTACATAATATTGTTGTGAACTCTTTTTTTCAACAATGTATATTTTCTGTCCAACCAGGATTTTATCTGAAGTCAGATTATTGATTCTTTTTAATGCTTCTATTGAAAGACCGTACTTTTTGCCGATAGAGTATAATGTATCTCCTTTTTTAACAATGTGGTATTTCTCGGATTTAGTAATATATTTGGGACTTGGCGAGAAACCTGACAAGCCTAAAAGCGAGAAAATAAGAACAAATTTAATAAGTGATTTTGAATGTATCATAATCTATTGAATCAGGTATTTCTTGTAGTTCAACCTTATCAATTCTTGATGCTGGTGGTCCGATTTTTATCTGTTTTAAGAATCTTTCAACATTTTGTTCAGAGCCAATGGTAACCGCTTCAACATCGCCATTCCACAAATTTTTTACATATCCTTTGATGTTCAACTTAAGAGCAAGTTCATAAGCAAAATAACGAAAGCAGACGCCTTGCACCCTGCCAGAAATGGTGATTTTGATTTTCTTCATATTTTAATAAAATTTTAGTGATTTTATATGGAGTGCCTGCCTTCGCGTAGCTACGGCGAAGCAAGGCGAAAACGAGTTCTGAATTTATTCAGGGCGAACTTTCAGTACTCCATATCAAAAAACAATAATTTTTGGTCTAACAACTCCTGCACGAATCTGTGTGTAACCATTAATATATACCAATTTTTTATCGGATTTTTTGAAGAATTTCCTATAACTATCATTCATAGAAAAATCCCCGAAACCTTCAGTTAAAATAATTGGATAGGGGATTTTTTCGCTACCAGTCAATGCAACTCCTATCTCTTCTCCAATAAATTTTACTAAATCTTTATTGTCAATAGATGGTGCAATAATTCCCGAGATTCCTGCTTCTGCTCCTTGTTTTAAAGTATCAAACCTAATTTTTTCAGAGCAAACAATAATCTTATTCTTATATTTCTCTTTTGAGAGTTCAAAAGAGTTTCCTGCAAGAGAAAGCAATTCACCCGTTGCCTCGCCACCAAAACCGATAGTTCCACATAAATTGCTTCCTTCATATTCTATTACTGCTGATAAATTCTTTTCAACTTCAATAACCTTACCAGTTACACCAGCAAATTTTTGATATGGCTCTTTTTTGTAATGAATTGTAACAGTCCCTTTTTCTAAGTTAATATTGGTAATTGTACCTGTTGAAGGGGCAGGAATAAAGATTGCCTTTCCTCTCTCAAAAGAATCTGACCTTAATGCAAGGGATTCATAAGCATTAACAAAATCCCCTTGTTTTTTCTTCAAATAGCCCTTAAGATGTTTTGGAGAAATACCCAATTTCTTAGATACATTTACAGTAACAGGTTTAGTTGAGTAGTCTTGGATTTCTCGTAAGATTATTGTGCCTGCTTCAAAGTTGATTTCTTCTACAATTCCCCGAACAGGTGAACGATATACTGTAGTCTTTCCTGAAAAAGCAATAGCTAAGCTGCTTGTGTGTGTATCTATGAGTTTTTGTCCAAAATTTATCTTATCCCCTTTTTTAACAAGGATACTTTGCCTCATTAGGTCAGGATTTAACTCTAAATAATCCAGAGTGAAAACAGACAAGACATAGATTTTAGGCGGGTCATAACGATTTTCACCAATCAATGTATTTGGCTGAACTTCATCTCCAACATTAACCAGAATTTCGCCTTTATATGGCAAAGACCTTTTTATTGTATGTGTTCCATATTCAATATTTTTTTTCTCTAACATTTCCGCAAAACATTCATTTAATTCTTTCTGCGAACTATCAAATTTGTAAAGATTTAATTCTTGACTCATTTTTTTGAATGATGTAAGCTCTTTTTTTCTTGTATCTATTAAAATCGGTAATTCAGAGGTAAGACTAATTTTTCCTTCAGAATTTTGTAGATAAAATCCTTTTTCTAATTTAATTTCTATCTGATTTTTTTCATTTTTCTCATTTGGAATAAATTTTACTTCATTACTATTGATAGAGTATTTGATTTCGTTTTCTTTACTTTTAATTGTAATTGATAGAACTTTTTGGTCTTCTTTCATTTTTTTGTAAATGGGTTTAATTACCAATGCGATTTTTTGATAGCATTCTTTTTCAAGTAGTGTTAAAGCAAGGTCTGGGTCTATATCACTCAACTTTCCTAAATGTGGTGAGATAAAATGGTTATCGCGCCAGATTTCTGTTATACCCTGAGGATTAAGTCCATCAACTACACAAATCAATGCTTGTCGTATATTTGGAGAATTAGAAATAATTCCACCAGCGCCAATCATAATATTAATATCTTTTTGATGAAACTTTCGTTTATCATTCATTTTTTCAATATAAAAGATTTCTACAAACTTGTCAAAATCTCTTTCTTTTAGTTTATTTAAGAAGCCAACTTTTACTGTATTGAAGTGCATTTTCATATGATGTTTTTTTGCCATTCTTATTGCTTCACGAGCTGCTGAATGCTCAATAGCAAGCTGATAGTTATCTTTGGGAATATATGCAGGATAAAGCATTTTATTGCTTATGTAATTTCTAATATAATTTTCTGACATCTCATTTGGTAACCATCGTTTGATATTTTCAAAACCGGTATCTGCCATAACATTAGAAATACTATAACTCATTCCATAATTAGCACTAACTGTCCGATAATATCTTCCCAAAATATTTGAAAAGATATCAGTAGTTGCTCCTCCAATATCAACTGCCATAACATTCTGATTTAATTTTTTGCTGATAAGTTTTAATGTTTTGATTACTCCGGATGGTGTGGGAATGATAGCATCATAGACGAATTTTTTAACATCACCATAACCAGGTGCTTGCTCCATTACATTATCCATAAAGAGTTGATGAATTTTCTTTTGTGCCGGAGATAAGTTTTCCTCCTTCAAAGTAGGTCTTAAATTTGGAACTATGTGCAAGTCAAATTGATTAGAGAATAGTGATTTTATAAAAGATTGAGCATTTTTGTTTCCAGCATATACTAATGGTATTTTTGTTTTTTCTCCAAATTTTGGTTTAGGGTTTGCAAGCGAGATTAGTTCCCCCAATCTAACAATACTACTAATATTCCCACCATCTGTTCCGCCTGCGAAAAGAATTATGTCCGGACGAAGAA
>JAYEOL010000026.1:0-60272 GCA_034722995.1 Candidatus Cloacimonadota bacterium
GTTGAGAAACTTTTATCCCATTGAATACTTCCAGTAGAGTCCAACTTAACCAGCCACATTGCATGTGTCCCATCAGGAGAAAACGAGTGTGTCGTTCCACCAATGATATATCCACCATCAGAGGTCTTTTCCATACCCCCCTTATGCCTATCATTTCCCCAACCACCATAAGTATTTGTCCACGAGGTATCACCCTGTTCATTTACTCTTATAAGCCATAAGTCTTCATTTCCTGCACCAAAAGACCTTGTGGTTCCAACAATTAGATACCCACCATCAATTATCTGAACACCACTTGCACCATCACCTTGACTTCCTCCATAGGATTTTGTCCAGACTGTATCAAGTGTTCCAGCCTCAAGCCAGGCATATTTCAAATCATATACACTCCAATCACGGTAACTTATATGGGGATTATTATTATCGTCTAAAGCCATGGAAACAAATTGGAATTCATCGCCGAGTAGACTATCAGCAACCTGATGATGCCAGCCTGATGCATCCTTGTAAGCATGTCTTAGATAGCAATCTCCATCATTAGTATAATATGTATATGCAATATGAGGATAGCCGTCTGTATCAAATGCTATAGAATTCCATTCACCCACATCTCCATTATAAGGTAAAGAATCTACCCCTTCCTGTTGCCATGTTGAACCATCCCACCAAGCATGCCAGAGCTGGGCACCGTACCAAAAGCCTTTTTCAAAGGCAATGTGGGGATTCCCAGCGCCATCAAGGGCAATAGAAGTTACCCCATAAACACTTTCGGTGGTCTCAACGAATGCTATCTGCCATTCTGAACCATCCCATTGGGCATATTTGAGTCGCCAGCCAATGGTACCATCCCTGTAACTAATATGGGGATTTCCTGTTCCATCTACAGCAATAGCACACTTCTTACCAACTGTTCCTGTAGTATCCACAAATCCAGTCTCCCACTGTGCCCATGCCTTAATTGGCAAAATCACCAGTAAAGCAAAGACACTAACTAATAATAACCTTTTCATGTCTTCCTCCTTTCTTTAAACCGCCTAGGGACAATTTCATATAACGTTCCCGGGCTTTGCGAAGTGCGAAGGCATTTTGGCGAACCGAGTGAGCCGCGATGCCCGTGTTAGGCGATGCGGCGACATTTTGTTTACCGAACTTGCGGCTCACTTTCGTCCCATTTATCCTATACTTTGGAAACTATTAATAAGCCACAAATCGTTCCACTTTGACTGTTTTGGCTTTAAGGAATTTATTATAGCCTACATATGCAGAACCTGTCTCACCTTTAAAAGGGAATGGTTCATTAGGCTTTACATTCTCTTCTTTCCCGTATTCACCACAATCGGCACCTACTTTGAATAATTTGTTACCGGCCGCATCATATACTCCAAAACTAATATCCCACGTGTAGTCCTTGAATGCCTTGGCACCCACCTTAGCAGGATGATAAATAGCCTTTCCTGTTATAACCAAATTATCTAATGCATCCTTCTCCATAGATGTTTTCTCCATCTTAACTTCCAGTACTTCAACTGTGGGTTTTGTGAGTGCCTTCTTCTCTACACCTTTTGCTCCTGGAAGCCCTACTTTTGGCACCCCTGCACAACCGACCAATAATGCGATTGTGACCAGTGCCATCATCATTGTTGCAATTTTTCCTTTCATTTTGTTCTCCTTCTTTCTTTTTGTAATTTGGGCTCTACAAAATTCATATCTTATAGGATATAAGCAGAACCCATATTTTTATTGGTTAACATCTTATTGTCCTGATTTAATCTTCCTTTGGGAACTTGTCAGGACTACCTATCAATGACATTAAAGTCCAATTCCCGATGTCATCCCCGTCCCCGCGGACGCGGGGATGATCGGGGAGGGGTTACCTATCTTAGAAGTTAACATCTCAACCTATTCAACCTACTTATTTTAATTTTACAATCTATTTTGGAAGTTACTATCTTTGCGAAAGTTTGATCCCCAATTTAATTGGGGATTCGCAAAGTTTATGAGAACAAAAAAGGACGCAACTTCCATTACGACCTAACCTGAGGTATCGCCAAACACCCGCCAAGCAAGACATAAGAAAGTGCGTCCCACAAGGGACGCAGCCTTCCTATTTACTCTGCTTGGCTTAAAAATTTGGCGAATTTCAGGTTAGAACAAATAAAAATTCTGCGAAATTTAAATTCTTTATATTAGCTAAGTCATAGTTTTAACAACCTCCAGCAAAATTACATTCATTCATATATTTCATAATATTTTTCCCAAAAAACTTAAATGCAAAATAATTATTCTTATTTACTTTTGTCAAATTTTTTTCCCAAACATTAAGTTGCTCATAACGCTCGGCAGCTGCTACGCCACGACAGGTTTCTCCTTGCTTATCCTGTACTTTATTATAGGAATTTCAGGAACTTAGTCCAATAATTCTTTTATTTATTTTTTACTGAAAATAAAACTTTTCCCTTTCTATTGATATGTTCAATCAGAGCGGGATTATGAATATAATGATAAATTGACAAATCAAAAATCCAGGGAAAAAGGAGATCATCCAGCAACAAATCAATTTTATTTAATTCCTGAAGATTTATTTTCTTACCTATTAATGTAAGATCAATATCAGAATTAGGTTTATAATTCCCTTTAGCTCTTGAACCATAAATAATCACTTTTTCAACACATTTACTTTTCTCAAATACAGAATTAATTTGGTTTATTATATTTTCCTTTAACCCAAAACGCATATTAAGCCTTATCAAAAATTGTTTGTTCTGAATTTCTTTGATGTTGCTTTATTTTATCCTTTAATTCAACAAAAAGAGAAAAATATTTATCAACAATTGAATTACATATCTCATTAGCAATTTCTTCATTGTAAGTATGTGAAGTTCTATTTCTACTTTTTAGCATATCTATCCAGGTTTCAGCATCTGTAATTATTCCAACTTTAAAAGCTTCTCTAAAAGTATCTCGTGAACCAATTATATCTGTAATTCCCTGGTATTCTAAAAAATCCTTTATTGTATTCCATGCGAGTTCATAAGTATATTCAAAAGATTTTATCAGTCCTTGTTTTTCAAGTTCAGAGAGTTTACCTTTATCAATAAATTTATTAAGCTGAAATAGTGCCTTTTGATAATTTGAAAATCGTTGTTCCCATCTAATATCTTTAAATTCCATAATTTTACATCTTATTCAAATAATTTTTTCTTTGTCAAATTTATTTAACTTCGCGAATCCTATATTAAATCGGGGGAAACTTTCGCAAAGATTTCATCATCTCAAAATAATCATCCTCTTTACTATAGTCTTATCTTCAGTAGATAATTTATAGAAATATATTCCATTAGATAGTTCTTTTCCATTCTCATCTCTTCCATCCCAGACAACTTTTATAAGTTCAGAGTTCGGAATTCGGAATTCGAAATTCTTAACTAACTGACCTTTTATGTTATAAATCTTTATCTGTGCCGATCTGTGTAAATCTGTGGCTGAAAAAGAGATTGTGGTAGATGTGCTGAAGGGATTGGGATAATTTTGCTTAAGTAAAATCGGATGCGAATCTGTTATCTCATCATTAACACCTACACAAGGTATAGTAACCTCCACTAAATTAGATGGGTCTGATTCACCATCCTCATAAACTGCGGTCACATAATAATTATAGGTTCCATTCTCAAGTCCAATATCATTAAATTCTGTTGCCGGAATATATACTACTGCGATTAAATAATCGTTTCTATAAACTTTATACATAAGTAAATCACTGGTAGGAATAGGTTCAGGTGGCTCCCAACTCAGTAATACATCGTTACCACTAACATCTGCTTGTAAATTTTGTGGTGAGGGAAAAGGAATTCTAACACTACCATTTACAACATCAGTTAAATAATTAATATTATTCACATCACATTGGGTAAATATGAGTGAAGTTGAATCACCACAAATACCAATAACTGTAAATCCAAGATATGCGACTATTCCGCTGCCGGTAAACAAATCCTCATTGGCAATAAACACAAGCTCAACTACTCCATCAACACTTGTGTCCACATTCAAATCGTAATTCTCACTTTCTAATATTCCACCCATTAAAGTAGCATCTGGCGAACCTATTACATTGTCGTTAAATTCAATAATTATGTTCATTTCGCTTAAATTTATCAGGCTGGAAACTGTTAAAGGAATAGAAATATCTGTATCAGGTGAAGTAAGGGTATCTGGTAGAATAGCTGATGGATTTCCCCAGATATCAACACTTCCGTTTGTTACATCATCCAAAAAACTGACTTCATTTACATCAAATTGAGTAAAAGTTAAAGGAGTAGAATCATCACTGCTACCTACAACATAAAACTCAAGATATGCAACTACTCCACTGCCAGTAAACCAATCTGCATTTGCATTAAATTGAAGTCCAATCACTCCATCAACACTTGTGTTTACTTCCAAATCATAATCCTCATTTTCTAATATGCCTCCTATTAATGTAGCGTCAGCAGAATCTAATATACTTTCATTAAATTCTATAGTAATATTCATTGCAAAGAAATTAATTAATCCATTTACTGTTAAAGGAATAGAAATATCTGTAGCAGAATGTGCTGGAATGTCTGGAATCATCGCTGATGGATTATCTCCTAATACAACACTAACCGTATTTGATGGGTCTGATTCTCCTTGGTCGTAAACAGCGGTTACATAATATACATAAACTCCATTATCAAGGTCATTATCATTGAAATAAGTTGTCGGATGATAAACAACCGCAATTATATTATGATTCCTGTACAGATTGTATCTAATCAAATCACGCTTAAGATCAACACCCTCAGGTGAGTCCCAGGTTAATGCTACATCATTTCCAGTAACTACTGCTTGTAAATTTTGGGGTGGATTTAATCTTAAATCTCTGTCATCTGAGGAATTTCCTGAATTGCTGGCATTGGCAATACCAATCAAATTTGGTAATCCTTCTTGAGCAATTAAGAATGAAGGAATCAACAAAATAAATATTAAACAACTGAATAAATATTTTTTCATGTCTTTCTCCTATTAAGTTATTTTATTTATAGTATAATTTCATAATATGCTGAAACTTGTCAACTTTTTTAAATTTAGAAACATAAACAAATTTATTCTGTTGATTGAGTGTCCAAATCTTTGTTACTTATTACTGAGTGCATAAAACTGTTTGCATTTATTTCCAATACATGATACTGAATAAAAACGGAGTGCTGAAACGAGTCCCGTCCCCGATCCAATCGGGGATTCGGGAGGAACTTTCAGTCCCGACAAATCGGGACGAAAAGTTCTCCCTCCCAATATATTGGAAGTGCTTGTTTTACAGAGTCGTCACGGACCAATCTGTGGCGAACACCCCAATTGCTCTTTTCAACAAAATTTTGCCATCGTCAGGGAGTGGTCCCTGACGGCTCCTTTTAATAAAGTAAACTATATTATGCGCCTAATAGTAACTAATTTTCAATGAGCTTTACAATCAATTCATTATTAACAGTTTCAAAACAACTTTTAGGTAGATAAAGTGTATAAATACCTTTTCACCTTTTTGGTTGGTGTTTTTTCAAACTCTTCTGGCGACAGTTCAATTTTTGTAATTGGGCAGTAAGGAGGTAATTGGTGATTTATAAATTTTCGGTTTTCCTCCATTCTCACTGTTAACTTTTTTTCGTTAATTCCTTTAGCATCTGCTAATTCTAAATCAGGATAAATCAATGCAATGAGTTTTTTATTCTTTTGAACCACGAGTGATTCCTGTATAAATGGTAAATTGTTAAGTTTTGCTTCTATCTCTTCTGGATAGATATTTTGTCCTGAAGGTCCCAAAATCATACTCTTACATCTTCCTTTTATAAAAATAAAACCATCCTCATCAACTACTCCCAGGTCTCCTGTATGTAGCCATCCATCTTTATCAATTGCCTCATTCGTTGCTTCTTCATTTTTATAGTAACCTAACATCACATTTTCACCCCGAACTAAGATTTCTCCAACGATTTTTTGCTGGTCATCAGAATCAATTCTTACTTCTAATGTATCAACAATTTTACCTACGGAAGATGTTTTATGCTCATCCCAGGGAGTATAACTTACCAGGGGACCACATTCTGTTAATCCATAACCTACAGTAACGGGGAAGCCTATCATTTTTAGAAATGTTTCTACTTTTTCATTTAGAGCAGCTCCACCAATAACAATTTCCTTAAAATTTCCGCCAAAAGCTTCCACCAATTTATTACAGACCTTTTTATATATAAGATTTTTTAATAATGGAGCTTTGATTAATATCTTCACTACACCTTTATCTAAAGCAGCCTTAATTTGTTTGTCATAAATTTTTTCAAGCACAAGTGGAACCGATAAAATCAAACGCGGACGGACTTGTTTAAACGCTTGTAATATTATTTTGGGAGAAGGTATTTTACCTAAAAAGGTAATGTGGCAACCTATACTAAAAGGGAATAAAAATTCAAAGGCACACCCAAAAGTATGAGCAATGGGCAAGAATGAAGCAATGGTGTCGCCGGGCTTCAAATCCATATGATTCTGAGCATATATTACATTCGCAATTAAACTATTGTGTGGCAGCATAACTCCTTTAGAAAAACCTGTTGTGCCTGAAGTATAAACAATTTCTGCAAGTTCATTATTACTAATTTCTGGAAAAGAAAGTTTCTCTGCAATAAGAGAGCCATCATACTTATCCAAAAAATTATCCTTTGATTTCTCAACTATTGGGACAAGACCCTTCTTTTTATAATAAAACAATTTAAAATCCTCAAGTGAAAAAATTGCTTCCAAATTCTGCATTTTGGTCTCATCAAGTTTTTCATAAATACTCTCTAAAGCAAAAAGCAAAACTGAATCTGAATGATTCACAATATGATGAACATCATCGGCATGAAAATCAGGCAATATTGGAACAATCACAGCTCCATAGGTAATAGTTGCTAGATATGTTACAGCCCAATTAACAGAATTTTTGCCTATGAGAGCAATTTTATCTCCTTTTTTAATCTGAGCCTTTTCAAAAATGTAATGCAGCCAGATAATATTTTCAGCTACTTCTCCATAACTTAAACTTTTGCCATTAAAATCAGAAAGTGCAGGTGTATCCCAATTGTTTTTCATGCTTATTTCAAATTGTTTAACCAAATTTTCCTTTAACATAGAATTTTCCTCCTTGCAACCTTTATTTTACCAATTTACAAATAAGAAAGTAATTGATAATATTTCTAATTATTCTTAATAATGAAATAATCAATTCATATTGTCAATAAATTTGAATCTAATCTTTTATAATGTAACCGTTTTTTACTTCCACATATCTGTATGTATTCGTAGTTTCAAAGCAGATTTATCTTACAAGTTCTAATCTTGGATTTGGATTATATTGTCTTCCAACTTTTGCACAGGGTTTTCCGCTTACTTTTACAATATCGGCGGTAAAATCTATTTTCTCTTTGAACAATGCAGAGCCCACACCGATTGCATCAAAAGGGACTTTTTCTTTAATAAATTTTTTAATTCTTTCCTCATCAAATCCACCTGAGATAACAATTTTAATGAAATTAAATCCTGCTTTATCAAATGTTTTTCTCGCTTTATGGCAAAGCTCAACAGAAACCCCATAAGAATCTTCTTTTGTCCCTGTTACTGATTTATCCCTTAAATCTCTTGCAGTATCAAAGCGAACCCCCCATAATTTTTTACCAAGTGCTTTTGCTACTTTCAGAGAAGTTCCAATACAATCATTATCAAAATCAACAAGTACAATCCTTTTCACATCTCCTGGTATATATTTATCAAAGGCTCTTGCTGCTGCTACGGTATTGCCATTATAAGCGGCTATTAATCCGTGAGGCACAGTACCTAATGCTTCCCCACCCCACCAGGCAGTTTGTTCGTCGGTAGAGACTCCTAAAGCCCCTGACATATAAGCGGCATATCCGTCGGTTGCTTGTATACGATAATGGTCAAATCGTGCTGGAAAGAATAGAATTTGCTTGCCCGAGGCGGCCTTTACCACTTTGTTTACAGCTGTCGCAACTGATGTGGGTCTTGCCATAACACCTAAATAAACTGTTTCAAGATGTGCAAAAGTGGAATAATCTCCTTCTATTGTCATTACAGTTTCACCAGCTTTTACTTCATCACCATCATATAATGCCTTTATAACTAATTCATCTGGCTTATCAGCACATAGTTTTAATATTGCAATCGCCTCGTCAATTCCGCATAGCACACCATCCTTCCGACACCAAACTTGCATAAGTACTTTAGGATGATGATTGTCTGCTTTAAGAATTTCTCTTGTTCTTACAAAATATTTATCGCTATACCATCCGCTTTTTATCTTAGTAACAGGAATACTAAACACAGCAGGATTTAATCTCTTTTTAGTCATTTATACTACCTCTGCATTATAAATTTTTTCCATTCTTTTTAAAGAAAATTCATGCATTTCCTTATCAAAGTCTACGACCCCTTTTTTGTATACTGTTACAGGTATTTCACGATTACTCAATCCGCCTACTGTATCCATCACACAGATTGATGTACAGACTCCAACTACCTCAACACTTTCAGGACTGATGTCCTCAAGAATTCTATCAAGATTGGTGCCATAAAATCCACTATATCTTCTCTTCTTAATGATAACATCATCCCTTACTTTAGGAAGTTCATCAATAATTTCAGCACCTTTGGTGCCTTTTATACAATGTGGAGGAAACATCTTAAATTCTGGATCATCTTTAGTATGAGAATCACATATAAATATTACTTCGTTCCCGTTTTTGTGATATTCATCAATTTTACTTTTTATAAATGGAACGATTTTCTTTGCCTCTGGTCCGCAATATAACGCCCCATTCTCATTTACAAAATCATAGAGCATATCTATTACCAAAAGTACTTTCATAGTAAAACCTCCAATATAATTAATTTGTGTATTTTATTATTTTACACTCGAACTTAAGTCAAGTTCTTCGGACTTACTACTAAGAGCATAATAAAGTTTACCCCGTAGGATAACATTTTGTATCCTACGGGGTAAACTTTATTTCTAAGAATTATAATGGAGTGCGAAAACGAGTTGCGATGAAATCGCAAGGAACTTTTCGCCTATGCAATATACTGAAAGTTCGTATTCACGATAAATCGGGAATCCTCGTTTCAGCACTCCACTTTCACTCAGTATCATGTATTGAAGATAGATGCAAACAGTTTTATGCACCCAGTAATAACTCAAGATTTCTATCTTTCAATTCCTAAAATATTAAAAATAAAAGCATATTTTAATGCAATTTCTTTATAAAAATCATACCGTCCTGATGCACCTCCATGACCTGAAGACATATCAGTCTTTAAAAGCAAAATATTATCATTGGTTTTTAAAGCTCTGAGTTTCGCAACCCATTTCGCAGGTTCCCAATAGTTGACTCTCGGGTCATAAAATCCTGCTAAAACAAGCATATTGGGATATCCTTTCGCTTCAACATTTTGGTATGGGCAGTATGATTTCATATAGTCAAAATATTCTTTATCATTTGGATTGCCCAATTCGTCATAGTGCCATTCAACGCCGCCTAATGAAGTGTCAAGCATTGTATTAATTACATCTACAGCAGGAACATCTGCTATCACAACTTCAAATAAATCTGGTCTCATATTTGTTACCGCTCCAATTAATAAACCCCCCGCACTTGCTCCTTCAATAACTAATTTTTTCTTACTTGTGTATTGTTCTTCAATTAAATATTCTGCACAAGCAATAAAATCAGTAAATGTATTTTTCTTATTAAGCAATTTCCCTTGCTCATACCATTCTTCGCCTAATTCTCCTCCTCCTCTGACATGTGCGATTGCATAAACAAAATCTCTATCTAAGAGGCTTAAACGAATAGAAGAAAAATATGGCTCGCTACAATCTCCATAAGAACCATAAGCATATAGAAGTAATGGGTTTCCCCCATTTTTCTTAAATAAGTCTTTTTTATAACCCAAAGAAATAGGTATCAGTGTGCTATCTTTAGCTTGTGCAAAAATTCTTTCTGATTTATAAAGAGAAGCATCATATCCACCAAGAACTTCTTGTTGTTTTTTCAATTCTTTTTCTCTGGTTTTCATATTATAGTCGTAAACAGAATAAGGCATGACCATAGATTCATAAGTAAATCTAAAAATATGGGTATCAAAATTCGGATTTCTACCAGAATAAATAGTATAAATTGGTTCAGGAAAATCTATATAATAGTCTTCATTTGTACTTAGATTCAAAATTCTAATTTTTTCTAAAGCATTTACTCTTTCATAAATTACCATATAATTTTTGAATACATCAATATCAATAGAAACAGAATCCCGAGGGGCTATAAATTCTTCCCAATTTTCTTTCCCTGGATGTTGTACCGATGTCATCATTACTTTATAGTTTTTTGCATTATCATTAGACACGATAAAAAATTTATTAATATGGGGACAAACATAATATCTATGACCTCTTTCTCTTGGTTGGATTATTTGAAATTCATCAAAAGGATTATTCGCTTTCAAATATCTAATTTCATAAGTAGTTTCACTTCCGGTTGTTAATATCAAATATTCCTTACTTCTAGATTTATAAATCCACACATCAAAAGCATTGTCTCCTTCTTGATATATTAAATCATCGTTTTCTGTATTAGTTCCTAAAGTATGGCGGTAAAGTTTATCAGCTCTACCTGATTCATCTTCAATAGTATAGAAAAGAGTTCTGCTGTCATTTGCCCAAACTATACTACAAACAGGGTAAGTCTTGTCTTCTAAAAGTTCACTTGATTTCAAATCTTTAATGTAAAGAGTATATTTCTCGTCTCCAGTTGTATCAACAGAATAAGCTAAGTACTGGTGATTAGAGCTTAATTTCATTCCACCCACCGAGAAATAACTATGACCTTTCCCAAGTTCATTTGCATCAAGAACAATTTCTTCTTCAGCTTCTAAGCTTTCTTTCTTTCTACAATATACCCAATATTGCTTTCCCTTTTCTCTTTTTGTGTAATAATAGTAATCATCAATTTTTGTTGGAACGCTTAAATCTGTTTCTTGGATTCTACTCACTATTTCATCAAATAATGTTTCCTGTAAACTCTCAGTATGTTTAAGCATTTTTTCAGTGTATTCATTTTCTGCATTAATATACTCAATTACTTCTGTATCTGTTCTTGTTTTATCCTTTAACCAATAATAGTTATCCAAGAGTGTGTCGCCATGAATAACCGTCTTATGAGAAATAACTTTTGCAATAGGTGGTTTAGGTTTTTCATTAAGAATAAATTTTTGTGACTCAAAATGATTGCTTTCTGCACAGGATAATATAAGAATTATGAGAGAAATAAACACCCCAAACAAAACATTGATTAAGAAATTTTTCTTGTATTTCATTTAATTAACCTTTATTTTTAAATACCTACTACAAGGAGCATAATATAGTTTACCCCGTAGGATAACATTTTGTATCCAACGGGGTTTACTTTATTTTACGGATTACAGTGGAGTGCGAAAACGAGCCCTTCCGATATATCGGGAGGGAGAACTTTTCGTCCCGATTTGTCGGGACTGAAAGTTCGTCCCGTGTAATATAAAACGCTTCGCTATTACACAGGACTCGTTTCAGCACTCCACCTTTATTTGGTATCATGTATTGAACATAGATGCAAAACAGTTTTATGCACTCTGTAATAAGATTATCTATCATCCTTATCAATTTTATTGTATTCGTATCCCCCCAATCTATTTGGGAATTTCGGGGATAATTGGGAATTGGTTTTTGAATTCCATAGATTAAGTGCTTTCCAAGTAGAATCGTAATTTCCAGATGCATTCCATAATAAATATCCTGAATCTAAACCACAATCTTTGATAGCTTGCAATTGTGAAACGATATACAGTGGACTAACTAATGCTCTCTCAAGAGTAAAAGCCTGTAAGTATGGAATTATTTTTTTCTTTTGCTCAATCTGAGTTAAAAGAGTCTTGCAAGTCCGATACACAAAATAATAGGGCTCATCTGCAGGATATTTCTTATTCCAAAATTCACCAAAAAAATGTGATGGATACATCATAGGATGTATTCTATCAAGATACGGTAAGATTGATTTTATGTCCTGTCCTGTATTTATAATATCCTGCTCATTCTGTAAAGCAACAACTCCAAAGATATCAGCAGATAATTTAATTCCATTCTTCCTTGTAATACTGTAAACCTTTTTTACAAAATTGGTAATCACATCTTGCTTTGATACAGAATCAGGAATTCCATAATCAGCAGATAATAAGTAGGTTTCAGTTGGGAATCGGATATAATCTAATTGAATCTCATCAACACCTAATGAAATTACCTCTTCTATGATATCAAGATTATAATTTTGAACTTCTATACAATTTGGATTCACCCATTTTATTTTTTTATTAGCTTTTATACTATCAACAATAGATGAATCGGCAGTTATAGAATCAATCTTATTTTCTGGTGCCCTTTCTACACGCCAGATAGAAGACGCATTTGCTAATGTTGTATCTTTAAATATAGTTATCCTTGCAATGAGTGAAATATTATGTTTATGAAGCTGATAAATTAATCTGTTTGGGTAGGAAATTACAGGTTTACATGCTCCTATTTCAATTGCTAATGAATTTTTCGTTGGATATAATATATCACCATGAGTATTTTTAAAATCCACAACCAACGCATTTAATCCCAAAGAATCAAAATTTTCAATAATTTCTTTTAGCCTTTCAGTCGTAAGTTGGTATGTATTAAGATAAATACCTCTTAATTCATTGTGTTGAATCTTTTGATAAAATACAGAATCAACTTCTGAACTTATAGGAATTTTCAAAATTTGATCTGGTAAAAGAATATTATCCTCTGGAATTTCATTTATTTTTTTTATCTCTTCAATAAAATCATCAAAGAAACAGATATCAGTTCGGGCGAAATATTTTTTTGCGATATGATAAAGATTGTCGCCTTTTTGGACTTGATAATTTAGTAATGAATCTTGTCTCCCCGATTTCATCGGGGAGCCGAGATGGGCTGATTGTAGCTCTTCGGCAAAGGAGTGATAGGTAGGTATTGAAAATAGAAAGAAACAAAAGAAAATTAAAAAGATTTTATTTATAAAATCAAAATATGTATTTTTATTTTTAAAAGTATTCTTAATTTTCATTATTTATGTGAGCAACATTATAAGGAATAGTTCAGAATTTCAAATTGTATATTCTATAGAACAAACGAATTATAAACAGAAAAATTATCTTTCAACAGATTGCAATCGCGCAACTGCTCGTCGTAATGCTGCTTCAGCTCTACGAAAATCAGTATCTTCCTTTTTTTCTCTTAATCTTCTTTCAGCCCGTTTTTTTGCTTTTTCGGCCCTATGCTTATCTATTTCCTTCGGACTTTCAATTATTTCTGTTAATATACTAATTTTATCAATATCAACAATTACAAATCCATTATGTATAGAATATTTTTCCTGAGCTTCTTTATAATAAACTGTTAATATCCCTGGAATAATAGAAGTTATAAAAGGTGTATGGCCATACTGGACTCCAAAGTATCCTTCACTTCCTGGAATAACGATTTCGTCTATATCTTCTTCAAAGAAGACACCAAGAGGTGTGGTTATCTTTAAGTGCAGACAATTCTTATTATTGTTCATAATAACAGTTATAATTTGAAACAGAGATTACATTTATTATCAAATTTTAAGTATCCCCATCTTGTCGGGATTTCCGCTTCACCCCAACAAATTTCAATTTTTTGTCTCTTTCAAGAACTTCATCAATCGTTCCTGCCATATAGAAAGCTCTTTCGGGAATATCGTCATATTCACCATTAACTATACCTTTAAAACCTTTGATATTTTCATCTAATGGGACATATTTCCCTTTATAATTTGTGAATTCTTCAGCTACAAAAAGTGGTTGAGAAAGAAACTTTTCAATTCTTCGCGCGCGATTAACCGTTATTTTATCCTCCTCAGACAATTCCTCCATTCCAAGTATTGCAATAATGTCCTGGAGCTCACGATATTTTTGTAATATCTGCTGGACTTTTCGCGCAACAGTGTAATGCTCAGTCCCAATAATCCTTGGGTCTAAAATCCTTGATGTAGAGTCAAGAGGGTCAACTGCTGGGTACAAGCCAAGTTCAGAGATCTTTCGCGAAAGAACAGTAATAGCATCAAGATGTGCAAAGGTTGTAGCTGGGGCGGGGTCAGTCAGGTCGTCAGCTGGGACGAAAATTGCTTGCACAGATGTAATAGAACCTGCTTTTGTAGAGGTGATTCTCTCTTGCAACTCACCCATTTCTGTAGAGAGAGTTGGTTGATATCCGACAGCTGAAGGCATTCTTCCTAATAATGAAGAGACTTCTGAACCTGCTTGTGTAAATCTAAAAATATTATCAATAAAGAGCAACACATCTTGCTTTGCTTCATCACGGAAATATTCTGCCTGAGCTAATCCAGCTAATCCAACTCTTAATCTAGCTCCAGGTGGTTCATTCATCTGTCCGAAAACCAATGCTGTTTTTTCTAAAACGCCTGAATGTTTCATCTCTAACCAGAGGTCATTTCCTTCGCGAGTTCTTTCTCCCACACCGGCAAAAACAGAGTATCCGCCATGTTCAGTGGCAACATTCCTAATAAGTTCCATAATTAATACTGTTTTACCAACTCCAGCCCCGCCAAAAAGTCCTGTTTTCCCACCTTTACAATATGGACAAAGCAAATCAATAACTTTAATGCCTGTTTCTAAAATTTCATCTTTAATTTCTAATTGACTGAATGTTGGTGATTCTCTATGAATTGGATATCTTTTTTTTGTCTTTAATTCTCCTAATTCATCTATTGGCTCTCCAATTACATTTATAAGTCTTCCCAGAGTTTCTTTTCCAACAGGCACAGAAATAGGGGATTCAGTATTAAAAACTTCATCCCCTCTTTTCAAACCATCGGTAGAATCCATTGCAATAGCTCTGACTCTATTTTCTCCTAAATGTTGTTGAACCTCTAAAACCAATTTGCTTTTATCTGGTCTTTTAATTGTCAATGCTGTATAAATTGGAGGTAGATATTCTTCTGGAAATTCAACATCTACCACCGCTCCAATAATTTGGACTATTTTGCCTGTTTTCATATTTGCCTCATAGTTAAATACTTATTTACATTTTGAATAAACTATTCCCCGAGATTCTTTGCAATAATTTCTTTCTCAGTAAAGGCAACATGCCTGCTGGTTGAATATAGCATACCTTCCTGTTCTGATTTAATTTCAGATATTCTTTTCTTACAAATTGAGAATAAATTAGGATTAATTTCAAAACCGATATAATTTCTTTTAATCTCCTGACAAACTACCAAAGTTGTGCCTGTGCCAGCAAAGGGGTCTAAAACTAAATCCCCTTCGTTTGAACTCGCTTTAACTATTCTTTCAATTAACTTTTTAGGTTTCTGGATAGTGTGTAAATATTCTCTACTCAATAATTCTTTTGATTTATAAGTAAGTTGTTTAATATCACCCCAAACATCTCCAGGGTTTTTACCTCTTTCATTGAATTTGGTTTTTCCAAATTCACCATTTACGACTGAAGGAACATTTTCGCATCTTTTTCTATGAGTTAATTCTACTAATTGTGGCACTCTTATTTCATTCAAATTAAAAGTTTTGGCTTTGCCTTTTGTAAAATAAGCAATTATATCATAATTATTTGTATAACTAATTCTTCCTTGTGCCAATCTACTTGGCTGATACCAAACGATTTTTGAATTTAATGTCAGATAAGGTTTATAATCAATAAAATCAATACAGTCAGGTTTACCGAAAAGATAAAATGACCCACCAGTTTTCAACTTTTTAGATAAAATTTTTATTAGTTGAAGATTAAATTCCTGGATATTTTTTACTTTACCCCGTTGGATATATATCTTACGGGGTTTATCCCATTTTTTTTCAGTAACACCATAAGGTCCATCACAAACTATTAGGTCAATAGATTCATCTTCTATCTCTTTAATCAATTTGAAGAAATCCCCCAGAAAAATTTCATTAATTTTCATTATTATATTTTAATATCTCTATTTATTGGGACAATTATAATCTAAAATCACTTCATCCCCTCTGCAGTAGAAGCCACCTCAATAATTTCTTTAGTAATTTTATCCTGTCTTTTGTGATGATATTCTAAGGTTAAATCTTTAAGCATCTCATCGGCATTATCGGTTGCAGCGTCCATTGCAGTCATTCTTGCTCCTTGCTCAGCAGAAGAAGACTCTAGCAAAACTCGCCATATTTGAACATCAAGATGTTTTTTTATTAGTTCTTCTAATAATTTATAAGGTCCGGGTTCAAATAGGAACGACGAAAGAAATTTATCTTGAGGCTCTTCTAAATCTTCTAAAGGAAGTAATTGTTTTTCACCCACATCTTGCTGAATAGCGGATTTGAATTCATTATACACAATTACTACCTTATCGTATCTTCCTTGTAGAAAGTAAGATGATACAATATTCATCACATCACGACTATGGTCAAACTTCAATTTATTAAAAAAGTCAATGTATTCTTCTCTAATTTTAAATCCTTTATTTTTAAAATAATTCCTCCCCTTTTTCCCAACACAGATCAATTCAACATTTTTATTACTGTATCGTTTAATAACCATTTCAGATTTTTTAATGATATTCATATTGAAAGCACCACAAAGTCCTTTATCTGCAGTTACCACAACAATTGCAATTGTCTTAACATTCTCTGGCTCAACTTTTCTTAGTAAAGGATGAACTTCCCTTTGGGTTCTGGTTGCAAGTGAGAGCAGAATTTCATCCAATTCATCAGAATAAGGTCTTGCATTTAAAATTCTTTGTTGGGCTTTTTGCAATTTTGCAGCAGAAACCAATTTCATTGCACTGGTAATCTGCCTTGTACTTTTAACAGAATCTATTCGCTGTTTAATCTCTTTAAGATTTGGCATTATTTCTCATTAATTTCCAATTCATTTTCCCGGGATGACTCCAAAATTTGATGCTCAAAGTTTGATTTAACCTGTTTGCAAAATGAATGTAATTCTTTTTCTATTTCTTCTGTAACTCCTTCTGGTTGAAGAAGTTTCTTTCCTAACCCTTTGTATTCTGTATCTATCATTTGAAATATTTCTCTTTCAACAACAGGAATAATTTCAAGAGGGAGGTCATCTAAATATCCATTATAAGCCAAAAAAATCACAGCAATCTGTTTCTCAACAGGAATTGGAACATACTGGCCTTGCTTAAGCACTTCAACCAGGCGATAACCCCTTGTAAGTTGCTGCTGGGTATCCTTATCTAATTCTGTGCCAAATTTTGCAAAGGCTTCTAATTCTCTGAATTGTGCAAGTTCAATTCTAAGTTTTCCCGCAACATCTTTCATAGCTTTAATTTGAGCATTTCCTCCAACACGAGATACAGAATCTCCCGCATTAATTGCTGGTCTTATTCCTGAATAAAACAACTTTGTCTCTAAATAAATCTGTCCATCAGTTATTGAAATCACATTTGTAGGAATATAAGTTGAGATATCACTTGCCTGGGTTTCAATAATTGGAAGAGCAGTTAATGACCCACCACCAAGTTCATCACTTAATTTTGATGCCCTTTCAAGAAGACGAGAATGTAGATAAAATACATCTCCTGGATATGCTTCTCTACCAGGTGGTCTACGAAGGAGTAAAGATAACTGTCTGTATGCAATTGCATGTTTTGATAAATCATCATAAATAACCAATGCATGTTTCCCCTGGTCTCTAAAATATTCACCAATAGTTGCACCGGCATAAGGAGCAATATATTGTATAGACGGTGGTTCAGAAGCAGATGCTGAAACTATTATAGAATAATCAAGAGCTTTATGCTTTCTAAGGGCTTCTACAACCTTTGCAACAGAGGATCTTTTCTGCCCAATTGCAACATAAATACAATAGACATCAGCATCTTTCTGGCTGATAATTGTATCAACAGCTAATGCTGTTTTCCCCGTTTTTCTATCACCGATTATTAGTTCTCTTTGGCCTCTACCGATAGGTATCATTGAATCAACAGCTTTCAATCCTGTTTGTAAAGGTTCTTTAACAGGCTGCCTTTGGATAACACCTAATGCTTTTCTTTCAAGAGGCATAAATTTCTTAGCATTAACTTCACCTCTGCCATCTAATGGAATACCAAGTGGATTTATTACTCTGCCCAAAAGCTTTTCACCAACTGGAGTTTGCACAATATTTCGTGTCCTTTTAACAATATCTCCTTCTTTTATCCGGTTGGTTTCGCCTAATACAATACATCCAACATTATCTTCCTCTAAATTGAGAGCCATTCCATACACATCATTATCAAACAAAACTAATTCACTTGCCATAATATCTTTTAGACCGTATACGCGAGCAATACCATCACCAACTTCAATTACTCTGCCAACCTCTGAGACATCAATGCGGTAATCGTACTTCTCTATCTTCTCTTTGATAATTCTACTGATTTCCTCTGGTTGTATCTTCATATTTACCTTTCCATTATCTGAAAAACAGGTTTTTACTTTAAACTTAATTTAAAATCTTGCAGTAGAAAATACTTATATAATATAAATCTAAAATTCTTTCTTAAAATTCAATAAGCTATTTGTTATTGAAGCATTTATTGCCAGATTTTCATTATACACTAAAAATCCACCTTTTATTCTCTTATCAATATTATGTTTAAGATGCACTTCACCTGATACATAGCTTTTAACAAATTCATTGATTTTCTTTAAAGTTTTAGAGTCAATTGGGTAAGCGGTTAGCAATTGGAAATCATAAATATTTAATCTTTGATGAATCTGGCTGATTATTTGATGACAGATATCCTTTAAAAAAAATATTCTATCAGCATCAACAAGTACTTTCAAAAAATCATTAAACCTATCACTAATTTTCAGCCCTTCTGCAAGTTTTTCTAATACCTCTTTCTTGAATCTATTTTCAGCAACGGGCGAAATCAAAAATTCTTCTATTTGCTTGTTATCCCGCAAGAAATTCGTAAGAATCTCTACTTCATTTTCTAATAACTTTAGCTCATCAGACTGAAAAGTTTGTACTAATGCATTAGAATACCGTTTTGCAATAATATTCCTAATCAACTTTCATCCTTCGTCCCGATTGAATCGGGACTATGGAGAACGGGCTTTCTCTCCTTTGATTGCTTTCTCCCAGTTTTTATAAGACTGTTTATCAGTTTAATATCATCTTTTTCTGTAAGTTTTTTCCCTATGATTTTATCAGTAAGTGAAACAACAAACTCTCCAATTTCTTTTTCAATACTCTTCTTCGCTTTTTTAACTTCACTTTCCATAATCTTTTGGGTTTCAGCCATTAAGACATCTTTTTCGGTATTAGCCTCTTTCAGTATTTGTTCTCCAGTAAGCTTGGCATTAGTAATAGCTTCATCTCTAATTTCTCTTGCTTCTTTTCTTGCTTTATGCAACATTTCCTTCTGTGATTTTAACATCTTAGCAGACTCCTCTTGACCTCTTTTAGCATTTTCTAAATCGTCCTTAATTTGTTTCTGCCTTTTATTAAGGAAACTAACAAGTGATTTATACAGCAGTTTTTTCAATATTATAAGAAGCAAAATAAAGTTCAAGATGACTAAGATCAAAGTAAAATCAATACTTATCATAAATTAATCTCCAGATAAAAATAGCAATTATACTGCAAAAATTAAAAGCAAAGCGATAACCAATGAATATATTCCTGTTGATTCAGAAACAGCCTGGCCAACCAACATTGTTCGGGTTATCAGTCCTGCATTTTCTGGTGAACGGGAGATAGATTCGCATGCTTTACCTGCTGTAAATCCTTCGCCAATACCAGGTCCCAAAGCACCCATACCCATACAAAGTCCTGCTCCTAAAAGAGCAGCTGCTCTAATTATTTCTGACATTTTTCCTCCTACTTCCTACCACTAAGGCACAAAGATATAAAGATTAATTTCGATTTTCCTTCTTTAAACCTTTTCTTATTTTGTGACTTTGTGGTATAATTAATATTATTCATAACAATATTTTTTATGCTACAAAAATTAACAAAAATGCAACCACTAAAGAATATATTGATGTTGATTCTGCAACAGCAGCACCTACAAACATTGTTCTCGTTAATAATGGGGATTGTTTAGGAAATTTGCTTATTGACTCAACTGATTTGCCAGCTACAATACCTATACCAAGACCAGGACCAAATGTTCCAAATCCCATAGAAAGTGCTGCACCTAAAAATGCAAAGCATTTTGCGATACTATTTCCAGTAGAAGTAGAATATAAAAGTAAAATTGATACAACCAGAGCAAAAACCGCAGAGGTTTCGGATAAAGCTTGTCCAATAAGCATATTAGCAGTAAGAAGTTTAGCTTCTCTTGGCTGTCTCCCAATCCCTTTGCAAGCTTGACCTCCAGTATAACCAATTCCTAAACCTGTTCCAACGCATCCAGTTCCTATTACTAAACCTGCAGCAAAAAGTGAGGCTACCGTCTGCCAACCAACATTAGAATCTCGCATACCTCCAAATAAAAGAAGCATCGCAACAACAAGAGCAAAAATTGCACCTGTTTCTGTTATTGCCTGGCCAATTAGCATTGTTCTTAATAGAGAATCACTTGCTTTAGGCTGTCTCATTAATGCTCGTGTAGCATTGGCAGCTATAAATCCTTCACCAATCCCTGCACCAACTGATGAGATGCCCACGGCAAGTGCTGCACCTAAATATGATGCAATAGAAATAAAATCAACTAAATTCATTCAATCCATCTTATCTATTTAATTGCTACTGCAGTATACGATAATGCTAACATTGTAAAAACAAAAGCCTGTATAGTGCCTATGAACAAACCAAAGAAGATACTTAGACCAATAGGAATGAGTATAAATCTTATCAAATTTGAGATAACTAAAATTATTATAGCTCCTCCTAAAATATTCCCAAAAAGACGGAAAGAGATAGAAATTCCCTTTGCAACTTCGCCCACAAGGTTTAAAGGTGCCATAAAAAAAAATGGTTCTGTATAACTTTTTAGATATTTCTTAAATCCTTTTTCTTTTATTGCTGAAAAGTGAACAACTAATATTACCATCAAACCCATCCCAAGAGGGACATTGAGATTTCTTGTTGGCTCCATATTACCCGGAATTGGTATTATCCCAATAATATTGCAGGTAAAAATAAATAGAAAAATCGTAATAATATATGGTGTAAAATAAGCCTTATCCTCTCCTAAGGTTTCAGTAACTAAATCTATAAAAAATGAATAAACCATCTCTGCAATTGATTGTACTTTTGATGGAACCAATTTCATATTTCTTCTCACAAAAAATGCAATCAAAATCAAAATTAAATCAACAGCTATGATAACTCTGATAACATTCCAGTTTATCGGAAATCTACCAAAAACCTTAATAATCTTATCAGATTGAAACTCTTTGTGAATCTGTTCCTGTATACTTTCTTCTTTTTTTATGCACTGAATACTAAATTTTCTCTGCTCATTAAATCCAACCCGAAGCTGATATTTTATTCCAAAAGATAGTGCTAATTCAACAACAAAAAGAATGACAAATATAACTAAAATTTTCTTTGTTCTTGGTTGATGGTTCATTGTTCTTGGTTCATTTGGAAATTGATTTTGTCTTTAAAGATGAAATATATTTGTTTAATTGTTTTGCGATAATAATAATTGACTCCTGTAATTCAAGATGCTCATTTTCACTTATTAGATTTCGCGTTTCTGATTTTCGTAACCAATCTTTTGTCTCTTCTAATGAACCTCGGGTATAATAACAGAAATGAATATTATCCTGAATATTAAACCTGCCATAACCTTCAGCAAGGTTAGCAGAAATAGAGTCTGCTGATTTTACAATTTGATAACCAACAGTACTTTTTGCAAACTTATCCCAGCTTAAACAAATATTCCAGATTCTATTAGAAAATTCCAATGCTCTTTGATATACTCGAAGTTCTTCAATATTAGCCATTTTTCCTCCTAATCTATTAAAATTTTAGCAATTACCCCCAACTATCAACCATCAACTATCAACCATTTTATTCATCCTGGTATTGGTCATTGCGTAGATTTAAAATAACTCTACTCAACTAAATATCAAGCACGTAGTTAAATATTAAGACTCTCTTTTCTCCTTTTTATACGAAACCAGACCTTCAAGGGCAAGGACTAAAGGTATTGAAATTAGCCCAACTAATAGTGCAAATATATTTATTTTTAGAAACTTTACAAAAGTAATTAAAATGATTGCAAAAACTAAATATCTAATATAAAAATTTTTGAATACCCCCAGCCGAGCTCTAGATTCACTTAAACCCAATAAATTTTCAGCACTCTTTGCCTGAAAATAGAAATTGACACATCCACAGATTGAACCTAAAATATATCCTATACACAACCTGAAATTTAACGGGATGAGCAGTAATGACGCTAAATCTGTCAAGAAAATTAGCCTGAATATTTTATAAAGATATTTCTTTGTATTATTACTTTTTATCTTCACTCCTTTTTAACAATTTATAGCAAGAAAAGACTCCAGTCACTATTCCTAACACAGTAAAGATAATAATTAGAACTCCTCCAAGATGCCAGTGTTTATCAATCAATAAACCTATAAAGAACATCACAAGTATATTCACAACCATTGTTAAGCCCAATTGAGCCACAAGCCCAATACCTTGAAATATCTCTTTATAATATTTTTTGTTTTTATTATCTATCATTTCTTTTCTGGAATCTTTTCTATTATCTCATTCTGCATTTGACACTTACCATTCAATCTTGCTCCTGTTTCAATATCAAGAATTTTAGCAATAATATCTCCGTTTATTTGAGCTGATTTCTCTAATGTCAGACTATTTTCCACAGTGACATTTCCATTGACAATGCCAGCAATGACTGCTTCTTTTGATTTTATATCAGCTTTAATTTTTGCTGCTTGTCCAGCTGTTAAAAAACCTGTTGATTCAATCTTTCCTTCAATTTCTCCGTCAATGCGGATACTTCCATTTGTATAAACTTCACCAATTAATCTTGTGCCTTTGCCTATTATCGTATTCAAATTACCTGACTTTTTTTTCATTGTTTATTTCTCCATTATTTCTTTATGACTGTTTCTGGGTCAATATGCTCATTTTTATACATAATCTCAAAGTGCAGGTGTGGTGCCGAACTTTTACCTGTATTTCCTAATTCTGCGATAATATCACCCTTTTTTACGAAAAATCCTTTCTGAGCTAAAATCTTTGAATTATGTCCATAAAATGTTTTATATCCATTTAGATGGTTAATTAAGACTGTTTTACCATAGATTTCATCATTTATTTTAATTTCTTCTATAACACCCGATGCGGCGGCAAAAATTGGGGTTCCAATCTTTCCTGCAAGATCAATACCATAATGGCTTCTTGAGGGCAAATACGGTTTTGTTAATATAAATTCAGATACGGGTAAAAAATCTGGAATGTATTGTCGTGCATTAAGAAAATTCAGGCTTGCTATTTCTAATTCCTTAGATTTCAAAGGGATAGTGGGAAATTCATTCTTATCTTTTTTCTCATATGGTGATATTTTTTGCATCTCTTCACTTCTCTTTGCAGAAATGACCATATCTTCAAGTTCTTTAATCTTAAGCAGATAACCATGTTTTTCTCTTCTTAAAAATTTAATTTCTGAAGACTGGTTTAGAATTATATGAATTGAAATCCCAATATAACACCCGAATATTAAGGTGCTAATAATAAGTAATAAAATATAAATTGGCTTAAGTTTCACTGTGCTTTTGATATAATATTTATAATCTTATTTAATTCCTCTTCAGAATAAAAATAGATTTCTAATTTTCCTTTCTTACAACCAGTTAATTTTACTTTTGCTCCAAATATTTTTGAAAGTTCATTTTCTACTGCTAAAATATTTACATCTTTCTTTATCTTCCGCAGCTTTTTCTTCATCCTTCCAAAACTTTTCGCTTTACCCTCTGCACTATGTACAGGAAGTTTGTTCTTAATTATATAATTTGCAAATTCCAGCTGAAGTTTAGGTTCAACCTGCAGAATAGCTCTTGCATGTCCTGTTGAAAGAACATCTGTTTTTATCATATCTAAGACTTTAGATGGGAGTTTCAATAGCCGAAGCATATTCGTAACTGCAACTCTGCTTTTGCCAACAATTTCAGCGATTCTATTATGTGTTAATTTAAATTCACTTACTAATCTCTCATATGCAAGCGCTTCATCAATTGGATTTAAATCTTCTCTTTGAATATTTTCAATAATTGAAAGTTCAAGCATCTCAGCATCTTTAGCTGACCTAATAATTACTGGCACTTTTTCAAAACCTGCTAACTGAGCAGCAGTAAGCCGTCTTTGACCTGTTATTAATTCATATCTATCATTAGAAATCCTTCGCACAATAACTGGCTGAATAATTCCATTTTCTGAAATTGAGTCTGCTAACTCCTGCAATTTCTGTTTGTTACCAGTCTTTCTTGGTTGATATGGATTAAATTTAACCTTTTTAACATCAATAAGATTAACTTGTTTTGTTTCCTCTTCGTTGACCTTGATTAAAGCTTCCAATCCTTTGCCCAATTTACTCATATTTAATCCTTTCTCTCTAATCTTAAAATCTCCATTGCTAACTTTAAGTAATTTTGTGCACCTCTTGAATTTATATCATAAGATAAGATTGATTTTCCAAAACCAGGAGCCTCACTTAATTTTACATTTCTATCAATTATAGTATTGAAAACCTTATCGCCAAAAAATCTGCGAATTTCCTTTGCAACCTGTTCGGATAGTAGCAATCTTCTATCATACATCGTAAGCAGAATTCCAAAAATTAATAAATTTTTATTTAATCCTTTTTGAATCAGTTTTATAGTTTTTAGTAAATGAGCAATGCCTTCCAGTGCATAATACTCGCATTGAATAGGAACAAGTAAACTACTACAAGCCACTAAGGCATTTACAGTAAGTATGTTAAGTGCAGGTGGACAATCTACAATTACATAGTCAAACTTATTGTCAATTTTATATAGCACTTTTTCTAATCTTTTCTCTTTATCCTGAAATGAGAGCAGTTCAACTTCTGCACCGATGAGGTCAATATTAGATGGAATGATTTTCAGATTAGGGATTTCAGTTGAGATTATTGCAGAGTAGATATTATTATTACCTAACAGAAGGTCATATATTTGTTTATCTATTTTATTTTTATCAATACCCACACCGCTTGTGCAATTTGCTTGTGGGTCTAAATCAACCAAAAGAACTTGTTTGGCATAAGTCGCTAAGGCAGCCGCAAGATTCACCGCTGTTGTGGTCTTTCCAACTCCACCTTTTTGATTTGCAATTGCGATAAATTTAGTCATTTCAATTTATCATTAAATAATCCTTAACTAGATTAAGTCATCAGTAGATACAGCATTTGAGTCGGGCTTAAATATCTGAATCCATCCTTGCGATCTCTTTTTGCATTTCCTCCAGAGAAAGTTTCTTTCCCTTTTTGAATTCTTTCCTGGATTTTTCTATTATCTCCATAAAGTCTGGATTGGTGCATAATGATAAAGATTCCAAATCTACATTCTGGAGGGAGACTATAGCTGCCACTGGTTTGCCATCAGAAGTCAGAATCAGTAATTCATCCTTTAAGTTCTTAGTATACTCGGATAGAGGTTTAGTTGCTTTTGATATGGCAAGAGTTTTCATAGTTTCACCTCCTTATTGCCGATGAATAATTTATTTTTTTCTTTTCGTCCAATTGCAAGAATTCTTACTACTTTCGACTCTTTGTCTGCGACATCATAGAAAACACGAAGATTTCCTTTCCTAATTTCCCACGGAGCAATAGGATTGGGACTAAGATGTTTTCTGTTCCGTGTTTCCTTTAAGGGCTCATGCATAAGCTGTTTTTGTATAGCACCAAGCATAATAGCCCGCTGGTTTGCAGCTAGCTTCTTTAAGTGTTCCTTAACAGATTCTGCAAATTCAATTGTATACACCATTTCTCAATATTATTTACATCTTTTAGCGATAATTGGTGACTTTCTGAACAATTACATAATTTCTCATTCCAATGTCTGGATATCTTTTTTTGATTATCTTTATATCTCTATTGGGATTAAGATGTTTTAATCTTACAACCTTCTCCTGAAATTCCTTGCCTTTATAAAGAATAATAATTCCATCATTTTTTAAAAGTTGAAAACATTTTTCATAATAAATCTTTTTCATTTTAACTGCACGAATAAGTATAAAATCAAAATTTTTATTAAAGGAAATATCCAAATTTTCAATACGATTATTTATAATTTCATATTCTTGTAAGTCAAGTTTTTCCAACAAATAGCGCAAAAAAAGAACCTTCTTTCTTACTGATTCTAAAAGAAAAATCTGCATAGTTGGATATAATATTTTAATAGGTATCCCTGGAAATCCTGCACCACTTCCAAAATCCAATACTGTTTTATTTGAAAAATTGATTTCATCACAGATTAAGATTGAATCTAAAAAATGAGCAGACCAAATTCTGTCTAAAGAGTTTTTTGAAATTAGATTTAATTTCTGATTTTTTTCTGCTAGAATTGACTGATAAATTTTAAAACCTTTTATCAAATTAGCTGAAAAATTATTCTTAAACAAAAAATTACAAAATTCATTAAAATCTTTATCCATGCAAACTCTTTAGTTTTATCAATAAAGCGGAAATATCCGCATAAGTTACACCGGGAATTCGGGATGCCTGCCCAACTGAAACGGGTCTGATTTTTGTTAACTTCTCTCTTGCCTCGTATGAAATAGTATGAAAATTCATATAATCAAAGTTTGGAGGTATTTTTTTATGCTCAAGAGAATCAAATTTTTCTATTTCTTTTAACTGCCTTTTTATATACCCTTTATATTTCACTTCTAAGGTAATCTTTTGTTTAATAAGTTCTGTTACATCATTTTCAATTTTGTATCCAAACTGAGTAAGACCATCAAAATTAACTTCAGGACGACGCAAAATATCAATCATTTTATAAGATTTTTTAGATTTAATATTTGCATTTATAGATTTTAATTTCTCAATCTCTCTATTTTTGATTTCTATTGCTCTTTGAAATCGGTCATACCGCTCCTGACCGATTAGTCCTAATTTATATCCTAAAGGCATCAATCTCTCATCTGCATTATCCTGACGCAGATGCAGACGATATTCCGCTCTTGCAGTGAACATTCTATACGGCTCATCAACACCTTTAGTAACCAGGTCATCAATTAATACACCAATATACGAGCTATCGCGTTTAAAAATTATTGGCAATTTATTTTTTAGTTTTTGAACAGCATTAATGCCCGCAACAATTCCCTGAGCAGCTGCTTCTTCATAGCCTGATGTACCATTAATCTGACCAGCTAAAAACAATCCGCTTATATTCTTCGTTTCTAAACTTGCTTTTATTTGGTCAGTAGGAACACAATCATATTCAATTGCATAGCCAAATCGCATAATCTTTGCCTTCTCAAGCCCTTTTATTGAATGAACTATTTTTAATTGAATGTCTGGTGGAAAGCTTGTGGGAATGCCATTTGCATACATCTCAAAAGTATCTATACCCTCAGGCTCAATAAATACTTGATGTTTGTTTTTCTCTGGAAATTTTCGGATTTTATCCTCAATTGAAGGGCAGTATCTTGCTCCAATTCCAGTAATATTTCCGCTAAAAAGAGATGATTTTTCAATATTATCGGCAATAATTTTATGCGTTTGGGGATTCGTTGATGTAAGATAACAGCTCACATAATTTTTTGGCTGAATATCAGTATAATAAGAAAATTTCACCGGGGGTTCATCCGGCAATTGTTCATCAAGTTTAGAAAAATCTAATGTTCTTGAATCAACTCTTGGAGGAGTTCCAGTTTTGAATCTTGCTAATCTTATTCCGTTCTTCATAAGGGATAATGTTAAATTTTCAGCAGCAAATTCTCCAGCTCTTCCTGCAGAAAAGTTTTTTAGTCCTATATGAATTCTCCCACGCAAAAAAGTTCCTGGTGTTAGTATCACGGTTTTCCCAAAATATTCCTGTCCATACTGGGTCTTCACACCCTTAATCACATTATTTTCAACAATAATTTCTTCAATGAGAGCTTCCTTTATTTCAAGATTATTTTGATGCTCAAGTATAGAACGCATAGCTAAATGATAACGGTTTCTATCTGCTTGTGCACGAGGAGCCCATACAGCTGGTCCTTTACTTTTATTCAGCATCCTGAAATGTATACCAGCCCTATCTATAGCCTGTCCTATAGCACCACCAAGTGCGTCAACTTCTCTTACAAGATGTCCTTTCGCAAGACCACCGACAGATGGGTTGCAGGACATTCTTCCTATAGTTTCAATTTTGATAACAAACAGCAAAGTACTTGCACCAATTTTTGCTGCTGCTATTGCGGCTTCAGAGCCGGCATGCCCACCACCAACAACGATTACATCATAAATTTTCATTTTATTATTTTCACCACAGAGACACAAAGAACGCAAAGATAATTTTAATTTTTAATTTCTTATTTTCTATTTTATATTTTCAATTTCTCTGGGATGTTTCACATGAAACAATTTATTTCCCTACACAAAATCTATCAAAGATTGAATTGATTATGTTGTCACTTGTAACTTTGCCGATAATCTCTTCAAGTGCTTCGCTTGCTTCGCGTAAATCAAATGCAATAAATTCTAACCCCAGATTTTTCTGGGTTGTCTTAATTGCTTGTTTTATCGCTTGTAAACTCTTTTTCGCTGCTGCAAGTTGACGAGTATTGCTTATCAATCCATTTGAAATATCATATTTGCCAAGGTCTATTCTGATTATAATTTTATTCTTAAGAGCACTAATCCCCTCTCCTGAAAGTGCAGAAATATAAACAACATTTTGACTGTCAGACTTTTTTCCCCTTTTAACCAAGTCTATCTTATTAAATACTTCTATAATATCTTTATCCGTTAACTGTTCTTTTATTGAAAACTGTTTATGCACGGTTATATCACGAACCCACAGGATAAGATTAGCCTGTTTGATAATGTCTACACTTTTTTCAATTCCGACTTTTTCTATTTTATCTTTACTTTCTTGTAGACCAGCTGTATCAAATAATTTTATTAGATAGCCTTTAAGTGCAATATCTTCCTCGATATAGTCACGGGTAGTACCTGGAATCTCAGTAACGATTGCGCGTTCATTTTCAACTATTTTATTAAACAGGCTGGATTTCCCAGCATTAGGTTCTCCTGCTATCACTATCCTATAGCCTTCACTAAGAATAATCCCCTCATTGCCATTACGAACAAGTGCTGAAATTTCTTTTTTGATTACCTTTAATTGTGTCAATAACCCTTCAGTAGTGATATATTCCAAGCCCTGGTCTGAAAAATCCAGATCTAACTCTAACTGACTTCTAAGTTCAGTAATTTCGTTTAAAATTTTTTTAATAGCAGAATAAAGCTTGCCCTCCAACTGATAAATAGCGGCTTCTTGTGAATGTTTGGTTTTTGCTTGAATCAAATCAATAACAGCTTCTGCCTCTGTCAAATCCATCTTGCCATTCAAAAACGCTCTTTTAGTGAACTCTCCAGGTAAAGCCATACGTGCACCATTTCGCAGCATAATTTGCAGTATAATTTGTGTTACAAAGTTCCCACCATGACAGCTTATCTCAATTACATCTTCACCTGTATAACTGTGAGGAGCAATAAAAACAGACACCAACACATCATCAATGAGTTGGTTTCCGTCAAAAATTTTTCCAAAATAGATAGAATGCGTTCTGAAATTCTTTGTAGCTATCTTCCCTTTATATGACTTTGACAAAACATTAATAGCATTTTCCCCACTAATTCTTATTATTGAAATTCCTCCAATACCAGATGGGGTAGAAATGGCGACTATGGTATCAGTTAGACTTTGCATAAAATTTTTTACAACAAAGAGCACAAAGAAATATATCTTTATATTTCAATATAATATAAATTTTTATCTTCGTATTCTTTTTATATTCATTCTTCAATTTCTCTAAGAATAAAATCTAAAATGTTTTTCGTTTCTAATCCAATCAAATGATGTAACTGACTGGTTTTCCCATATGTGATAAACTTGTCTGGAATTCCAAACATTTTTATTCTGAATTTCAGTCCAAGCTCATTCGCTTTTTGTAAAACTGCAGACCCAAATCCGGCTCTGACAACATTTTCCTCAATAGTTACAATATTTTTTACTCCCTTAGTTGCAAGTTCTAATAGCATTTCTGAATCTAACGGTTTGACAAATCGGGCGTTTATCAAATAGGACAAGATGCCCTTTGATTGCAGTTCATTACAGACTTCATATCCAATTTTGAAAACCGCGCCGATGGTAATTATTGCTATTTTCCCTTCATTAAAAATCACTTCTGACTTTCCATAAGTAATTCTTGGATTGGTGAGTTCAGGAAAATTTTGAATCTTTCCGCGGGGATAACGTACTGCTATAGGACCCTTTTTATATCCAGCCATAAACTTCAGCATTTTTTCCAATTCTTTCCCATCTCTTGGTGCCATTATTGTCATATTTGGAATGCATCTAAGATAAGATAAATCAAAAGCTCCGTGATGAGTGGGTCCATCTTCTCCTACCAAACCTCCTCTATCAATAACAAATCTTACAGGTAATTTTTGCAAAGCAACATCGTGTATTATCTGGTCATAAGCTCGTTGGAGAAAAGTTGAATAGATTGCAACAAAGGGCTTTATCCCTTCAATAGCCAAACCGGCAGCAAAGGTTACAGCATGCTGTTCAGCAATTCCAACATCAAAAAGTCTTTCAGGAAATCTCTCTGCAAAACCTTTTAGCCCTGTGCCATCTGTCATTGCTGCGGTTATTGCTATGACCCTCTCGTCTTTCTCTGCCATTTTTTCTAAGGTTCTACCAAATAGTGTGGAGTAACTTATAATGGCTTTATCCTTCTTTGTCTTATTCAGTTCCCCTGTTAAATTATTGAATGAGGGAACCCCATGAAACTTGGTAGCATCCTGCTCTGCAAACGGAAATCCCTTACCCTTTTTTGTAAGTATATGAATCAAACAAGGTACATCTACATGCTGTTTTACATTAGATAAAATCTTTATTAAAGTTGGTATACTATGTCCATTTATAGGTCCAATATATTTGAATCCTAAATCTTCAAAAAGGCTACTGGGAATAAGCATACTCAATATACTATCTTCAAGTCTTCTAACACCATAGATAATTCTATTGCGAACCATTCTGGGCAAAGATTGAACTGCATCCCAGACCTCCTTTTTTAGTTTGTTATATCGCTTGCCAGTAAGAATATTTGCCAGATAGGAATGCATTCCACCTACATTTTTGGAAATAGACATTGAATTATCATTAAGGATAATAATTAATTTTTTATTCAGTCCGCCAACATTATTCAGTCCTTCAAATGCCTCACCTGCTGTCATTGCACCATCGCCAATCACCACTACGACTTTCTCTGGCTTCTTTTTTAATTCCTTTCCAACATAAATACCAAGACCCGCAGAAATTGATGTGCTACTATGACCAACTCCAAATGTATCATATTTGCTTTCAAAGATATTATTGAATCCACTGATTCCACCTAATTGTCTTAATGTATCAAAACGAGCATTTCTTCCAGTTAAAATTTTATAAGCATAAGACTGATGCCCAACATCCCAGACAATACGATTCTTTAAAGGGTCAAATACTTTGAGAAGTGCAACTGTAAGCTCTACTACCCCCAAGCTTGGTGCTAAATGTCCACCTGTTTTGGAAGTAACATCAATTATTCTTTCCCGAATATCTTTACTTAATCTAATTAATTGTCGTAAATTTAAGTTCCTTACATCATCAGGAACTTTTATACTTTCTAACATAATAACTCCATAACATTAAATTAAAATTTTTCTATCCTTTCTTCAATCCAGTTCTCTCGTTCCTAAAGCCCTCCCCAATTGAATTGGGGATTGGGAATGCAATGTTGAGTTTTTTTTTCATTTATCCATGCCATTATTTTTTCTTTCCCAAAACAGCTTTTTGATGAAAATCCTATAATTTGTTCATCGCTTAACAATGAGAATTCCTGTTTCAATAAGTTAACCTGTAGATTAATCTTTGATTTGCTTAATTTATCACTCTTTGTGGCAACAAGAAGTAAAGGCTTTTGAAATGAGCTCACCCATTTAACAGCTTGAATATCCTTTTCATCTGCGGAATGTCTAATATCCACAATAATTACAACCCCACAAAGTTTTTCCTGTTTTTGCAAGTAATTCTCCACAAGTCGCTTCCAATCTAATCTTATTTTATCTGAAACTTTTGCGTATCCATAGCCAGGCAAATCTGCAAAAATAAGCTTATCTTTCTTATCTTTTATGTTAATATACTCAACCTCAAAAAGGTTTATAGCTCGCGTCTTTCCAGGATTCTTACTAATCTGTGCCAGGTTTTTTCTGTTCAACAAAGTATTTATCAACGAAGACTTCCCTACATTAGACCTGCCCATAAAAGCAATCTCAGGCAAAGTGGATTTCGGCAGATGCCTAAATTGTGTTGCACTGGTAACAAACTTTGAATTAACAATTCTCATTGGGTCTATACACAACAGAATATTTTTCTGATTCCCAGACTTCAATTTCTTTTACCTTGCAATTGGAATTATTGATTTTAGCTGATGCCCTTTCAAAGAGGGTTTTAGCAATCAATTCTGAAGTGGGATTTTGTCTATCAAAACACTTTAATTCATTCAAATATTTATGGTCAAATTCATAAAGGAGCTTCTCAAATTGTTTTTTCAAAACTTTAAAATCAATAGTCATTCCAATTTCATTGGTTTTCTTACAAAAAATTCCCAAACGAGCTTTCCAATTATGACCATGAAGATTGGCACATTCACCTTGATATCCATCTAATCTATGTGCTGCACTAAAATGACTCCAAATATTTATCTCAAACATTTTTACTCCTTAAAGTTTAAATAAATTATAATTGATTTTTATTGTCAAAGATTATTGTTCCTTTTCTTGACATAAATTCATATAATTAGAATTTCACTCCAAATCTGGAGGCTGTATGTTAAATCAAAGATTATTAGAAAAAGTTTTGGAAATGGCTTTGTCAAATGGAGCTGATTTTGCTGAAATTTTTATAGAGGATACTTTTAATTCCTCTATTCAACTTTTAGACAGACAAATTAAAAAGGCAATTGAAGGAGAAGACTATGGGGCTGGCATCAGAATATTTTATGGTATTAAAGCAATCTACGCATTTACAAATGACCTTTCTGAGAAATCTCTTCTCGCTGCTGCTGATGCTGTCAGTAAAGCCGATATTGGAAAGGGTAATATCGTAACTTTTGACCTGCAGAAAAAAGATCTTGACTCACCACATAAGATTGAAATTCCTTTTAACTCTATTACAAAAAAAGAAAAAATTGACTTTATACAAAAGGTAGACAAAGCAGCGCGCAACTATTCTGATTTGATCTCCCAGGTAAATGTTACTTATACAGAAAAGGAGCAAAAAATTCAAATTGCTAACAGCGATGATTTACTTACTGATGATACCAGAACTTATGCAAGAATCTATGTTTCATCCATTGCAAGTAAAGGAAATGAAATGCAAACAGGTTCAGAAGGACCCGGAGCACAAAGAGGTTATGAATTCTTTCAAAAACTGAACCCTGAAGAATTAGGACGGAAAACTGCAAAACAAGCTGTCACAATGATTCTCGCTGATTATGCCCCTTCTGGAAAATTTCCTGTTGTCATTGGAAACGGCTTTGGTGGTGTAATCTTTCATGAGGCTTGCGGACATGCTTTAGAAACTACCAGTGTCGCAAAAGGTGCCTCGGTATTTGCAGACAAAATGGGTAAACAAATCGCAAATCAATGTGTAACCGCTATTGATGATGGCACAATTCCTAACGCATGGGGCTCCACTACAATTGATGATGAAGGAAATCCCACACAAAAGACAGTCTTAATTAAAAATGGCATATTAAAATCCTTTATGATAGACCATTTGGGTGGAATAAAAATCGGGACAAAATCAACAGGAAGCGGACGAAGACAGTCATACAAATTTGCTCCAACCTCCAGAATGAGAAACACTTACATTGCTGCGGGAAACGATAACTTTGATGATATGATTGCTTCAATTGATTTTGGACTTTATGCAAAAAAAATGGGTGGTGGCTCTGTTCAGCCCGGGACTGGAGACTTCAACTTTGCTGTGGCAGAGGGCTACTTGATAGAAAATGGCAAGATAACCAAACCAGTTCGTGGTGCAACTCTGATTGGGAATGGAGCAAAAATTCTTCATAAAATAAGTATGGTCGGAAAAGAACTTAAATTTGCAGAAGGAATGTGTGGCTCTGTAAGTGGGAGTGTTCCAACATGCGTTGGAGAACCCCCAATTAAAGTTGATGAAATAGTTGTCGGTGGAAGAAAATAAATCAGCCAGGTATAAAAGTAGCAGTTGGCAGTAGCAGGAGCTGAAACTGCTAAATAATTTATAGGAGAAAAGATGTTTGAAAAAGAGTTTGAACAAATATTTGATATTGCAAAAAAAAGAAATATCAAAGATATAGATATTCTATTAACAAAAGCTAATTCCTTTTCTGTGAAAATATTTAAACAGGAAGTTGAAAGCTTTAAATATGCCGATTCAATCGGGCTTGGTGTAAGAGTACTTAAAAATAATTCAGTTGGATACGCATATACTGAAAAACTAAATAAGAATGCCTTTGAAACTATAATCAATAAAGCACAGGAGAATGCTACATATATTGAATCAGATGAAGAAGTTGAACTCAAAAACTATCCTGATATCAAAAGAAAATTGTATGTCTATTATCCTGAACTTGAAAAAGTTACTGTTAGCGAGAAGATAAATAAAGCAAAATTATTGGAAGAAAGCGCTCGGAAGTTTAGTAAAAAAATTATTAATGTTCCTTATTCAGAAATAGGAAATGCAAAGGGGTCAACTAAAATAGCTAATTCAAATGGTTTACAAAAAGCGTATATCTCAAATATGGCTTACGGTTATGCTATGTCTTTGGCTCGCCAGAAAGATGAAACGAAATCTGGAATGTTCTACAAATTTTCTCATGATTTCAATCAAATTGATGCTGAAATCATTGGAAATGAATCTGCGAAAAGGGCATTAGACCTTCTGGAAGCAAGAGAGATTAAATCTGGTAAGTATCCCATCATCTTCAATAATGAAATGGCTGCAACCGTTCTTGATACTTTTTGTGGCATCTTCTCAGCTAAATCAGTTCAAGAAGGTAGCTCTTTACTGAAAGGAAAATTGAATACCAAAATCGCCAATAACATCGTATCAATCATTGACGATGCCTTGCTTGATATTGGTTTTTCTACCAGACCTTTTGATGATGAGGGATATCCTTCACAAACCACGAATCTAATCTCTAAAGGTATTTTGCAATCCTATCTTCATAATACCATTACTGCAAAAAAGGATAAAACTAAATCTACAGGTAATGCCAGCCGTTCTTATAAAAGCACAATGAATGTTTCACCATCTAATTTATTTATCCCAAATAGTAAAACCCCGTCAGATGATTTATACAAGTTTTTCACTCGCTCAATTGAAATTGTTCAACTTTCTGGTATGCATAGTGGTTGCAATCCTATTTCCGGAGATTTCTCTATGGGCGCTCAGGGATTTTTCTGGGAAAATGGGGAAAGAAAATATCCTGTGCACAACTTTACTATCTCAGGAAATTTCCTTCAACTACTTCAAGATATTATTGCTATTGGCGATAATCTCAAATTTAACTTCTCATCTATCGGAGCACCATCTATTTTAGTAGAAAAACTTAATATAAGCGGATAAACATTTTATAATATTACTCAAATTTCGCATTAAGATATTATAAAAAGTTGTAAGCATTCCCAATCCCCAATTCAGTTGAGGAGGGCTTCTGTCTCCCGATTTATCGGGAGCCAAGACGGATAGGAATAAGTTTGTTTTTTCCTTTGTGTCCATTCTCCGTAGCAGTAGGACTGCTATTGCGAAGGATGAACCTTTGTGGTTAGAAAGGATTTTCAGATGAAAGTAGGATTTTTACAATTTTACCCCAAATTGTTTCATGAGAAACATAATCTGGAAAAAATAGAAACATTACTGCAAGGATGTAAGACAGATTTGGTGGTTCTTCCTGAACTTGCTACGAGTGGCTATCTTTTCACAAATCAAAAGGAGATGGAACCACTCTCTGCACCTGCAAAATCAGGCAGAATCGCTGACTTCTTTAGAAACATTTCAGCAAGAGAAAATTGTAGTATAGTAAGTGGCTTTTTAGAAAAAGAAGCTAATAGTTTTTACAATTCACAAATGTTAGTTCAACCGAATGGAAAAATTGAGATATATCGGAAAACCCATTTATTTTTTGATGAAAAAGAACTTTTCAAACCAGGCAATACTGGATTTAATATTTTTGAATTTAATGGAACAAAACTTGGCTTGATGATATGTTTTGATTGGATTTTCCCGGAATCGGCTCGTACTCTTGCCTTGAAAGGAGCAGAAATCATCTGCCACTCTGCTAACTTAGTTTTGCCTTTCTGCCAGAAAGCGATGATAACCCGTTCTGTTGAAAATAGAATTTTTACTATTACAGCAAACAGAATCGGGACAGAGAAAAATGAAACACAAGAATTTACATTTACTGGAATGAGCCAAATCACATCACCAAAAGGTGAAATATTGGCTCAAGCAAAAGGGAATGAAGAGGTTTTAGAGGTAGTTGAAATTAATCCAGCGGAAGCAAGAGATAAATTTGTTACTGAAAAGAATGATATTTTTGCTGATAGAAAAAGAGAGTTTTACAAGATATAAAACTTATAATTCATGAGCTTATTAACCCTATTTTTTAGATTTTTGCTCAAAGCCCTCTTCCTTTTTACTATCCATTTTTATTCTTATTGTGTTATATTTCCCGCAACGATTGAATTATATGACCGTTTTACATTTCAATAAAGTAAAGTCAGAACTAACTCTCCAAATCTCTCCTCATTTTATCAAACTCTTCTTTTGTGATTTCACCCTTTGCATATCGCTTCTTTAAAATATCTAAAGCAGTATCTTTGAATGAGGTATCATCCCTCTTTGATTTTGTGCTTTTAATAATGAAATAAACAATCAATCCTAATATAATTAAAAACAATATTCTCATAAAAATCCCTCCATATAAAAAATAAAAAGGATAATTTCTACTCCACATATACCAATCATTAACACAGCCAGTACATAATATAATAGACAGAAATAGAAATATCTTACCAAGCACATGTAATTTTCTCATAAGTTTGTTCCTTTCTATATTTTAAACATAAATACATTTCCTATTAAGAATTCACTCACACTAATTATTTTTAATATCTATCATATTTAGGCTAACGGTTTGCGTATTTGCGAAGTGCCGAAGGTATTTAGGTGAGCGAAGCGAACCGCAAACACGCTGTTAGCCGAAGTTTATCTTTCACCATTTAACATTTTATGAAATAGCCTTTCTATGTCCCCCAACAATTCCGGTTCTTGCATACCCAAAAATTCAATAAACCTTGCACCTCCTTCATAAAACGAGATCCTATGAAAAGGTTTTTCTATGCCATAATGATTTTCTTTAAGATTAAGCCTGCGTCTGATTTGATTTTCAATGAAGCGCGCAAATCCCTCTTTCCATTCCTGCCAAACCATATATTCAAAATCCCTTTTACTTAAAATCCGCTCTAATTGACTACGATATTTGAAAATGTCATCTGGTTTGTTCTCTTCCAAAGCTTTTAGAAATAGAGAATAAGTTTCAGTAAATTTACTGTTTTCATATGGAAAAGGGTGGTTTAACTCCCACATATAGTCTTTCTTAGCCATTGCTTTCTGAACTACTCCCAACTTTTGTTTGAGTTTTGGTTCACAGATTTTCCATTGATGATAATGCATAAATTCGTGAAATATTGTAGTGTAACCTTCAAGAGACTCGAAGATTTCACCTGAAATTATGCAGGTTATCTTACCTTCATAACACTCAAGTGGGAAAGCGGCTCTTACTCCTTTAGCAATTGGCATCGTAGTAGGTGATTCTTTAACAAAAATATATCTCTTTCCAGGTGAATCGGTATCAAATACAAAGAAATGGTTATCTTCCACAATGGCAATTGGGAATACTTTTTCCAAGAAAGGATGAATATCCTCAATTTTATTTTGAATTTCAAATACTTTTTGTAAACCGTTATTGTATTTCAATGCCACCAAAATTTCCGAAGAAAGTACCCTGATTCTTTAATATTAATTGAGATAAACCGTTTCCAATATCTACTCGTTCAAACTTTTTACCAGTAACTTTCTCAAGTTCTACAAATCTTTCCTCTGGTTGAGGAATACCAATTAGATTTGTGCTGCAGAATTTTGAACCTTTCATTATGTTTTCAGCCATTGTGAGAGTTGCCGTAAGGTCGCCATTGTAAACATAATTATCTGTTAAAGCAACAACCGAGATAAATTCCGAAGGAACAAAACACGGCTCATCAGTAGAAGCACTTTCAGCAATCCGTTTCATTGCATGATGTGTAACCTTTGCACCTTGCCAGCCAGAAACCTGCGCAGTGGCGATGCCAAAATTGCTATTATAAGAAGTGTTGTTTTCTTTTTCAAAATCACCAACTTTAACAAATTTTTTCACGAATTCATCAGCTTCTTCAATCATTTTGCCGTAGCCTTTTTCAGCTAAGATTTTTTTACGGATTTCAAAGTTTCTCATTTTTTTGATAGTTTCAATGATGCTCTTTGCACCACCGTGGTATTCTTTTAAGGAGTCTATAGCCTTTTCGTCACCATTTGATAATAGGTTAAATTCCGTCATTTCTCCTTTCGTCTTCAAATCTTGGTAAGATTAATATTTGTCAAACATTTTGTTTTCATATTTAGAATTCACACAAGCCTTTTCCCTTTTACATAAACCTGTTCAATAATATCTTCACCCCCCAAATAAATCATCTTTGACAAAATCATTTTTGCATTTGAAAGAATATCATTATCTTTACAATCATTAAGTTTCTGATAGTCAATAACCAGAAAATCGGCAGATTTGCCTATTTCCAAACTGCCTGTTTCTTCTTCAATTGACAATACTTTCGCACCCCCAAGAGTGGCAAGATAAAACGCTTCCTCAACAGTTATTGGTTTATACTGTTTTCCGGAATTTATAAGATTTATCGTCTTTGATGTTTCTATCGCTTCTTTCATCTCATTAAACATTGACAGGCTATAACCTCCAGCCACATCAGTGCCCAACCCAATAGTTAAACCCTTCTCTTCCAGTTTTCTATAAGGCATAATGCCGCTTGCAAGAAATCGGTTAGCAGTCGGACAATGGCTTACCTTTGTGCCTGTTTTTCGCAGGATTTCAATTTCCATTTCGCTTAAATAAATGCAATGAGCCATAATTGTCTTTTCTGACAAAATTCCTGCTCTGTAGTAAACATCAGTATAATTTTCAAAATCTGGATAGAGTTTTTGTATAAGTTTAAGTTCTCCATTACTTTCTGCCAGATGAGACTGGGTATAAACATCATACTTTCTTGCTAATTCACCAATACCTTTAAGCATTGAGAAGGAGCAGGAAACCGCAAATCGTGGAGTCAATGCATACCGCAATCTACCATTGTCATATCCATCCCACTTTTCTATCAATTCTTCTGAATCTCGCAAAGACTGTTGAGTATTTTCTATCATATTGATAGGAACTTGCTGGTTCATCATAACTTTGCCAATAAACGCTCTGATTCCAATCTTGCTCGCGGATTGAAATGCTAAATCTGTAGCTATTTTATGTACAGTTACATAAGTAGAAGTAGTTGTGGTGCCATGCTTTAGAAGGTGATGAAAAAATGCATCTGCAGTCTGTTTTGGTATATCTATTGAGTTAAATCTTTCTTCACAAGGAAAAACTAATTTATTCAACCATGTTAACAGATTATTGTCTGAAAGTCCCATCAAAGGCAATTGTGACAGGTGGTTATGTATATCAATAAATCCCGGACAAATTATTCTATCAGAGAAATCGTAGAATGGAAAACTTTTATATTTTTTTCTAGGGTTATCGGAAGTAACTTCTAATATATTGCCTTGTTCAGAGGTCACGAGGTATCCATGAACTATGAATAAAATTTCGCCCTTTGATATTGGAGATAAAATCGTTCCTTTAAATATTGCACGCATTTTTTAGTTTATAATTTCAAATAGATGAACTCGTATTAGTGTAGCAAGTTGAGGCTTCCCGCCCGTCTGGGGCCAAGACTGAATGAAATCGGGGGGACTGATAGACTGAAGCCAGGTTAGATTTAGTCCCCTTTTTGTGCTTTTTTCTCCTCTTCACGAATTCTGATTATTGTCTCACCTGGTTTTATTAATCCTAACTCTCTTGCCTTTTTCTCTATAACTTTTTCATCCTTATTTTCTAATTTGTTTCTTTCAATCTTCAATTTCTTTGCTTGTTTTTTATATACTTCTATTAAATTTTGTTTTTGCTTAATTTTGACATCACTCGTTATTATTTTTATCAAGCTATATTTATCAAAGAAAAGAAACCAAATCAATGCAATAACTATAATAATCAGGATGATTCTCAGATTTTTTTTCTTCTTTCTTCTCATTTATTATTGATTTTAATTAGGATAAAATACATTTCTAAGCTATGTTTTGAACAAATCTTTTCCAGGAAAAACAGCTGATTCCCCCAATTCTTCTTCAATTCGTAAAAGTTGGTTATACTTTGCAATTCGTTCCGAACGAGAGACGGAACCGGATTTTATCTGTCCGCAATTAGCAGCAACAGCAAGGTCAGCAATTGTTGTATCACAGGTTTCACCAGAACGGTGAGAGACTACTGTAGTAAATTTAGCTTTTTTTGCAATCTCAATTGTATCTAAAGTTTCAGTCAAAGTGCCAATCTGATTTAACTTTATCAGAATAGAATTAGCTGATTTCTCTTTAATTCCTCTTTCCAATCTGACTTTATTTGTAACAAATATATCATCACCAACTATCTGGATTTTATCGCCCAACTGTTGAGTCATCATTTTCCAGCCTTTCCAATCATCTTCTGCAAGACCATCTTCAATTGAGACAATTGGATATTTCTTCACCCACATTTTATAGATTTCTACCAAATCACTATTTGTAAGCCTTTGTTTAGAGCCATTTATCATATACTTGCCATTTCTGTAGAATGATGATGCGGCAGAATCTATTGCAATAACAATATCTTCTTCTGGACGGTATCCTGTTTTTTGAATTCCTTTAACTATAAATTTCAAAGCCTCTTCATTTGATTTAAGATTAGGCGCAAAACCTCCTTCATCCCCAACCGATGTGCTATATCCACCATTTTTGAGAATTTCTTTCAGGGAGTGGAATGTCTCTGATGCCATTTGTAATGCTTGATGGAAAGTTTCTGCCCCGAGAGGCATAATCATAAACTCTTGAATATCAACATTATTATCAGCATGCTTTCCCCCATTAAGAATATTAAACATTGGAATAGGTATTATCCTTGCGTTGGTTCCGCCAATATAGCGATACAAAGGGAGTCCGAATTCCATAGCAGATGCTTTAGCCACTGCAACAGATACGCCTAAAATAGCATTGGCTCCCAATCTTTCTTTGTTATCTGTGCCGTCCAAGTCTATCATTACCTTATCTATTTCAACTTGATTTATACTTTCTTTTCCTATTAGCTCCTGTGCAATAGTTTCATTAACATTTTTTATTGCTTGCAATACCCCTTTCCCATTATATCTATCATTATCACCATCTCGCAGTTCTACTGCCTCATATTCTCCTGTTGATGCTCCAGAAGGAATACCAGCTCTACCAAAAGCACCAGATTCTAATTTAACTTCTACTTCCAAGGTGGGATTCCCGCGAGAATCCAAAATCTCTCGTGCATAAATACTCATTATTTCAGACATTTTTGCCTCACATATTATTCCTGCTCATTTTTTGTTACATAATCTATCTTCTTGCCTTTTACATATAGAAATTTAGGTTTTCTCGGATAATCCTTTTTCTTTATTTTATCAGAATCGCCTTCTTCTTCTAATCGCCATACTTCCCATCTGTCCTCGCTTCCATCCACGCAAAATGAAACCTTTTTTTTGACAAAATCATCAATGATAAATTGGATGTTTTCTAAAGGTCCTATTTTAGTTACAGGGACACAGAATTTCTTTGCATCATATTCATATTTTTCTTCAGATTTTTTCTTTCTGCCCATTATGACTCCTTATTTTATATTTATTTTTTAAAGTATATTTCTTCTACTAACCGACATAAAATATGTCCAATAGTAATATGTGCTTCTTGAATTCGAGCTGTATTATTATGTAAAACTATAATAGAATTATCTGCAATGTTTTTGATTTTACCACCATCTTTACCAGAAAGCAACAAAGTCCTAATTCCCTTTTTTCTGGCAAGTTCAAAGGCTTTATAAACATTTGAAGAATTTCCGCTTGTACTAATTCCAATCAAAAAATCACCTTTATTGCCCAGTCCTTCAATCTGACGAGCAAAAATATTCTCAAACCCATAATCATTGCCACACGCAGTAATCAGTGAAGTATCAGTAGTTAGGGCAAGAGCAAAAAGTGATTTACGATTATAATTACTTCTAAGGCGAACCACAAATTCAGCCGCGATGTGTTGCGCATCTGCTGCACTTCCCCCATTACCACAAAGCATAATCTTGCCCCCATCCCGTAAAGTTTGACACATCTCTTTTGCTGAAGTTATCAAATCTTCAGTAAAATTAGATAATGACTCAATCGCTTTAATATGCTCTTTCAAGCAAGAGCTAATTATGTTTTTCATATTGCTTTTTTGCTCCATTTTTTAATATCCGCTATAAAGATTTCAAGAAAATAATAAAATACTTACATTTTTAGGGGAACTAATCTATGAGCCCACTCTAAAAAGGTCAAAAATGAAATATTTTGATATTTTCTTTTAAATTGGGAAACCGTTGAAACGGTTGGGTATTTCTATCTTCTTATTAACACCCAACTTAAGTTGGGTGTTAATAAAACCATAACCTTCCTATAACCGTTTTAACGGTTTATAAAAACATAAATATGACTTTTTATAGTGGACTCATCTATTTATTCAATAAAACTTTTCACAGCTGCAAATTTAACAATTATACCCATTGCAACCATATTAACCAGAAGATTGCTACCTCCATAACTAATGAATGGTAAAGGAATTCCAACAACCGGAAAAATCCCAATATTCATTCCAATATTTATTACTATTTGACATACAATAAAAGAAAGTATCCCAACAATTGTTATTCGTTTTCTTGTATTTTGAATCTTTCTAAGAATGCATATTACTCGCCAAACTAATAGAATAAACAGAATTATCAAAAGAGTACATCCAAGAAAACCGAGCTCTTCACCTATAACCGAGAATATAAAATCTGTATGCTGTTCAGGCAAGAAAGCAAGATTTTTTTGAGTACCTTGTAATAATCCTTTACCAAATATCCCCCCGGAGCCAATAGCAATCTTAGATTGAATTGTCTGATACCCGCTACCCATCACATCTCGTGTAGGCTCAATAAATGTAAGGATTCGCTTCTGCTGGTACACTTTTAAATTATTCCAAAAATAAGGGGTGATAAAAGATAAGAAAAAATTACCTGCAAAAATAACACCAGATAAAGTCAAAGATAGTCTTCTTAACAATAAAACTATTAACAAAATAACATCAAAAATTACCCATAATGTCAACGAAAACCCAACAATAATACTGATAATTGGAGAAAATATTAAAATAATGGTAACGAGCGGAATACCAGCGAAATAAATCATGGGAAAATAAAATATTATGAAAATCAAGGCACTGCCTAAATCAGGTTCCCAAAGTATCAATAATATCGGTGGTAAAATTACCAAAAAAGAAAATACAACTATCTTCCACTTCTGTAAATATCGCTTTGAAATAATTTTAGCTATAAGCAACACTGATGCAATCTTTGCCAATTCAGATGGCTGAAGACCAAATCCACCAAAATTAATCCAACGGTGAACACCTTTGACCCCTGGTAAAAATAACACCAATAATAATAGAAAGATAGCACCAATATAGAATGGAACTACAAAAATATCTATAATAACCTCTGGTATGTATAAAACAAAGATAAAAATTGCAATTCCAACAAATATCCAGATTAACTGTTTAAGGTAATAGTCACTCAGTATAACCTTTTCGCCTGTTTTTTGAATTGAGGCGCTATAGATTGATATCTCACCAAAGGCTAATAACAGTATTAGAATAATTAACAAAAACCAATCAAATTGCCTTGTGAATTCTTCTCTAATCATAAATGCAAATCATTATAACCAATATTTTCTATCAAGGCTGCGATATTGGATTGCCTCACTTATATGTTCAGGCTTTATATGAATACTTTTATTCAAGTCTGCAATAGTACGAGATACTTTCAAAATTCTATCATATGCGCGAGCAGAAAGTCCAAGCTTCTCAATGGCAATCTTTAAAAGTTGTTTACACTCTCGGTCTATCTTGCAATACATTCTGATATGTTTTGACACCATATCAGCATTTGAAAATATATTTTTATTCTTAGCAAATCGTTCAAGTTGGATTTTTCTTGCTTCATTTACTCTTTTTTGTATATTTATTGATTTTTCCCCTTTTGGGTCAGTTGAGAGTTCATCATATTTTACAGCTGGCACCTCAACATGAATATCTATTCTGTCTAATAATGGGCCGGAAATACGAGAAACATATTTCTGAATCATAGCAGGTGTGCAAGTACATACATGACCACTTATATTACTTCCAAAATATCCACAAGGACATGGGTTCATTGATGCTACAAGCATGAAATTAGCAGGAAATGTCAAGGACTGTATAGCACGCGAGATTGTAACAACTCCATCCTCCAATGGCTGACGCATAACTTCTAAAACAGTTTTCTTAAACTCAGGTAACTCATCTAAAAAGAGGACTCCATTGTGTGCAAGCGAAACTTCCCCAGGTTTTGGATAACTTCCTCCACCAATCAAAGCGACATCGCTAATAGTATGATGAGGTGAGCGAAAAGGTCTTACTGCGACAAGCGAATGTTCTGATTGTAATTTACCTACTACTGAATGAATCTTAGTGGTTGTCAAAGCTTCTTCCAAAGTCATTTCCGGTAATATAGATGGTATTCTTCGGGCAAGCATTGTTTTTCCTGCTCCAGGGGGTCCAATCATCAGAATATTATGACTACCTGCGGCTGCTACTTCTAATGCTCGCTTTACATTGTACTGGCCTTTTACATCAAACATATCAATAATATCAACTCTCTCTCTTTCAAAAATAGATGATAATTTTACTTTTATAGGCGGTATGTCCAATGCATCGTGCAAAAAAGCAATACATTCTTTTAAATTATTTACAGGATATACAGATATGCCATCCACAACAGCAGCTTCTTTTGCATTCTCTTCTGGCACAATAATTCCTTTGAGTCCATTATCTCTTGCTGATAAAGTTATAGGTAAAATACCTCTAATAGGTCTAACCTCTCCATTTAAGGAAAGCTCGCCTACAAGTCCAATATCTTCAAGATGATTGGGAGAAATCTGCTTTAGTGAAGAAAGCAAAGCAATTGCAATTGGTAAATCAAATGCTACACCCTCTTTTTTCACATCTGCAGGTGCCAAGTTTACAGTATAAGCTTTTGCAGGAAAATAATAATTGTTGTTCCTAATCGCTGTGATTACTCGGTCTTTACTTTCTTTTACAGAATTAGCAGGTAAACCTACCATTGAGAAATATGGCATTGATGAAGCCTTTGCATCCATTTCTACATCAATTGGAATGGCGTCAATGCCCACTATTGAAAATGAAATTACTTTTGTAAACATAAGACAAAAAGGTGAAATATATCATTGATGGTCAAGATAAATCCTCTTTTAAGAATAAAAAGTAAGTTCTGAAACTAATAAATCTAAATATTTCTAATTTTTTAAATAATCTTTTATTAGTGTTTACCCCGTTAGGTGTTCTTATAATATTTAACTCTTGAAATCTAATGGGATACTATCTAACGGGGTGAATTCGTGTAAATTTGTGGTTTATTTTTTATCCGAAGTATCTACCTCTGGCATGATAAGAAACTGGCACGCCAGAGAGGATTTGAACCTCTGACCCACAGCTTAGAAGGCTGTTGCTCTATCCAACTGAGCTACTGGCGCTTAAATATAAGGGAATTCAGAATGATAAAATTGGTAGCGATGCAGGGATTCGAACCCCGGACCAATGGATTATGATTCCACTGCTCTAACCACTGAGCTACATCGCCTAAAAATGGTAGCGGGGGAAGGATTTGAACCTACGACCTTCAGGTTATGAGCCTGACGAGCTACCAGACTGCTCCACCCCGCGTTTACTTTCAAATGCAAAAATTGCAAATAGTCTTTTTAGTGTCAAGAAAAATCTTGCCTGAATCTGGCTAAATCACTTCTCACCTATTACCATTGTCTTCGTCTTTTGGAAAATTTTTCCACTCTGTTTGCCAGTAGCTTCTAAATAAACAATGTAAATCCCGATTGGCACCACCCTCCCATTATCGTCCTTGCAATTCCATATAATAGCACCTTGAGAGCCAATCCACTGCTGGTCAGAAAGCCAACGAATCAGTCTACCTTTCATATCAAAAATTCGCACATTCACTTTTGATAGAACTTCTGGCAGATTATATTCAATCAAGACAGATTTTTTCACTCGTAAAGAAACTGGATTAGGATTAATTGATAATTTGATATGTGGATTCACTTCTTCAATATATAAACTATTTTCTCTGCCCGGAGTCGCACCAAGTAAGTTAATAGAACTCTCCCAATTATCAGGATTATTGCTGTTTATATTTGTATTTATTCTTTCTAATGAATTCCCTGAAATTTCCCCCCAATCTGAAAAATAACAAATACTGTCAATTACTGTTCCATATTCATCCCAGAGCAAAAGCATGTCTTCATCGTTGTTTAAAGTAGGAAGACCAATTGCAAATTTTACTGAAAAGGCTGAATCTATCAAGGAATACTTTTGTAAGATTTGCAAAGTATCCGCACAATCCTTTACAATAATAATATATTCCTCTGGCAGAAAAATTGGCTTAGCTGACCATAAACTTAAAGTGTCTCGTTTATCAGCCAATTTCCAACCTAAAATATCAATTGGATAGGAGAAATTGTTGTATAATTCCAGCCATTCCGGTTCATCGCCTTTCGGAGCATATTGTATCTCATTGATAGGCATTGGATAATTTTGCGGAGAATTGTAAGTTGTAAATATTATATTATTGGATGTATCTAAATCAAAATTAGAAAAAATCAGAAATCCAAAATGGTAGTAATTCTTCTCATTAATTACTTTAGGATAAGAGAATTCCTCAGATTGTTCAGCAGAGATAGAAAAGTTCTGGGTTGCAATCTCTTCACCATCATCTAACTGAAAATTAAAATTGCTATCATTAAAAAATATCGCTTCCGCATCTTCAATATCATTGAACCCAACATTAGTGCAGACTCCTGATAATGTGAGAATATTTCCATTTAATTCTTTTGTTAAAGATGAAGCACAAAGGTCATAATCCTTTGGTGTTATGCTGTTAACCCTGCCTGGTGTGGCTCCACAAGTATCTACTGAAACTCCCCAATTATCTAAACCATCTTCAAAAGGGTTTATTCGTTCTAAGGAAGAATTGTTCGGAACAGAAATTTCACTTGGATCGTAACAAGCTGAATCAAGTTGTGTAGAATATGTATCAGCAAAATGGACTTCATCTGGCGTGGTGTTGTTTAATGCTGACCAATCATTGGTTTGAAAAAGGAGGATATCATTGCCATAATAATCTTTAACTGCACTTGAATCTTCACAGATAACAGCATAAGATTGGGATAGAAGAATCTTATCCGTTTCAACAGAATTCCAATTTACTCCTGCATCTCTTATTTTCCAATTTAAAAGAGGAAAATTTTGTTCAGAACGGTTATAGATTTCCACCCATTCTACATTTGGAGAAGTCGGAGCAAACATAATCTCATTTATGATAATCGGAGCTTTACCAACAAGAAAGGAAGTAGTAATTGAATTGTTGGTAGTCTGGGTATCTCCAGAGAAGAATATCTGAACGGCTATTTTATAGAGTCCCTTAGTAAAAATCCCCAAGAAAGTTTCAATAGAAACAGTCTCCTCTGCATTTATTGTATCACTAATAACATCCTCAAAAAACAATGTATCGTTAACAAAGATTTCATATCTACAACTATCAGGTGGAATTTGAAAAGGGGAATTATTTTTAATTTCAAAGGAAAAATATACATCATCCAGAGTATCAGGATGTTGTGGAAAAATTGAAATAGAAACGACTTCCAAATCCTGAACCATAACATTTGGCTCGCCTGGAGTAAGAGTGAGACTATCACAATCATAAAAATCATTTTCACAATTATCAGAATCACAGCCATCTGGGAAACGCATTAAGGAATAACCTGAAGGCACATCAGGAGCAAAATAAATCCCTGGCTGGTTTGCATCACCTGGAAGATTATTTGAGTTTGGGGAGTCATAAAGTATTGTATCAATTGTATCACTATCAGCAGAAATGATTCTTACTCCATCGGTAGCTGTTCCAGCATTTTGAAAAGCAAGCGAGGTAGTCAAATCTGCATTTGCAACATTTGATTCTCCGATAAGAAGAAAATCACCAGAAGCAAGGGAAATATCTGGAAAAGTAAAACACTCTGCAAAATAATTCCCAGCTTTCTCTATTCTCCAATTTGCAATGTTTATTGAGATAGAACCCGCATTATACAATTCTATCCATTCATAGCCTTCATCACTACTTGGGTGGTCATAATAAATCTCATTGATTTTAATATTTTGTGCTGATAAAACAGAAGTTGTTAAAATCAATAAAGTAATTAGTGCTAAAATATAATATAATTTTTTCTTATTTTTCATTGCTTTCCTTATAATTTGTTTTGAAAGTTTCACTAATAATTCCCAATCCCATAAGTGCTCGCAGCTTTTCGCCTTCAGGGAAAAAAACTGCATTATCAATTAAATAAGATATCTTCTGCTTCTCGTCATAGAAAGCAAAACTGACAAATGCTCCTCCAATAAAATATTCTGGATTTTGCCATCTGCCAGAAAGTTTGTAGCCATTATAAGATAGAAATTGTGTTTTCTCTTGAGTAACATCTTCAGAAGAGAATTCGTCGCCTTCATAATACTTTTTCCCTAATTCCAGTCTTTTATTCCAGAGCCATTCTTTATTCACAATATTTTCTGGCATATTCTCCCAATATACTGCTAAAAATCTATCTGGATGCTTTTCAACACGAAGCAGGTAAGATACAAAGTGATTCCCATCATCTTTTCTAAATGTAAGATATTGGTAAGGCAAGTCAAGGTGCCAGGGATAATGCTCTTTTTGATATTCAATCTCTTCCTTATTCAAACCGGGTTTATAAATAAGATTCTTAATACGCTCAATCTCCCTATTCCTATAAATCTTAAATATTATATTTGATTTTTCAAAAGTATAAAGTAACAGAGTTTTAATATCCTTTCCAATCACAAAAACCACTGCTTGATTCTGAGACCAGTTATCATTAACTGCAATAATATCCGCCGGGATTGAGTCTGATAAAGAAGAAGTCTGTTCTGGCAGAATAGATTTTACATATTGTGATGTGGGTTTATTTGAATTTGTATCACATAGAAAAAGCAGATTCGCAAATTTATAATACCTTTTGATTTGTGATATGTCTTCTCTTTGAACAGTAAATAGCTTCTCATTAGTTGTTGTGAAAAACTCTCTTTCAAGTGATTTAAGAATCTCTAATTTGCCATAATCCCATACCTTGTCATCAGCAAATACAAATATAACACTTGACTTGCCCCAGGAAATCGGTTTTCTTATATCTGTAGAAGACTCATGAGAAAATTCAGATTTGCCACATCCGTAAATACCAAGTATTATAATCAAAAAAGCAGATATTATAATTTTATCTCGCATATAATCTCTCCCTGATTTGGAACACATAAATTATAGCAGAAAGCCAGGTAATAATAGTTACTAAAATAAATGCAATTAATATAATATTTTCAATTACTAATGATTTAGGAAGAAAACTTTTATAGAAAAGCGAGAAAATAATTGTGGACATTTGAGCGGTAGTTTTAATCTTACCGAATATATTAGCTGCCAAATAAATCTTTCTTTTAATTAGATGATTTCTGAGCAGCGTCATAAATAGTTCTCTTGCTAATATCAAAAGTGTCAGCCACCAATATATTAATCCCCAAAATGTCAAAATAATTAATGCTGAAGCAACTAAAATTTTATCAGCTAAGGGGTCGAAAATCTTACCAAAACTTGATACATATTTAAATTTCCTTGCAATTATCCCGTCAAATGCATCTGTCAATGATGCAATTATAAAAACCAGCAATGTAGCAAGATAATACTCCTTAATTGCCAGAAATATAAATAATGGAATAAGAATTATTCTAAGTAAAGTCAGTGCATTAGGAATTTGACTTTTATACTTTCTCACCTTTTCCATTATACGCCCTTTGCTTATACAATAACTAAGAATCAACCTTTGGGTTCATCTTTAGAAATCAGGTTTATTAAAGAAATAAAAATATATACTCCAAGGAGACAAAAAACTCCATACCATCCTAAATTTAATTCTAATACCTGAATATCAAATAATTGATAGATTTTATCCTGCAAAAAATAGATTGGAATTAAAAGGCTTAAGAAAATTACTAAAAATAAAATAACTGTCTCAGTAAGTAAATGCGGAATTTTATACAAATGTTTGTAGCCTTTTTGTTTCCATAGTCTCCACTTCTCTTTCTGGCGGTTTCTTATAAGTCTTCTGAACAAAAAAAGCTGAAAACTTGCTACAAATATGATAATGAAAAATGGATAATACTTATACTGATACAATAATGATTTAATCTTCCCAAATCTATTTATTTCACTTTTATTATAATCAACACTTGCTATTCGTGGGTCACTTGAAAGTCGGTCTGTCATTTGCAGAAATTCTTTCAAAGAGAACTCTTCCCCATTAATAGTCAAAACGATATAATCTGAAAGATTTTCAGGCATAACCCATTTTTGTAAGTTTGATAGGTCAAATTCCTTCTCTAATTTTACAATACTTTCTAATCCTGTAATTAAACTAAACTTATTTATTATTTTATATTTCATCAATAAATCCTGAATGAGCTTTTCGGTATCTGTGTTTGGAGCAAGATACAATATTAGAGAAGAAGACAAATAGTTATTAATTTTCTTCTCAATTTTTTTTTCTGCATAGTAAACGCCCAAAACAGCAACAGATGCAATAATAATAGTCAGCCAGACAAAGATAAGATGCCCAATTAATCCCTTATATTGTTTCCCAAATAAATAGAACATCTTACTCATTATAATCTCTTAATTTTTGCAACGAATAGGTTGCTTTTTTCAAGAATTTTTTCATAATCGGCTGATGATGAACAATTGTTAAACATATCATCAAATAATCTATTATTTATATCCCTAAAGAAATAGTATTTTTGCAGTACAAATTTTTTCGTATTACCTCTAATTTTATCATCAAATTCTCGCCATCTAAATGTTGGATATATAATAAAACCTAATCCATTCTTTTTAAGAAGAAAATCAAAAGATTCAATAACATCATCCATAGTACATAAAATTTCATGCCGAGCGTTTCTCTTCTCTTCATCAGGACTGAGTCTTCCTCTGCCAACGGGGTAAAATGGTGGATTTGAGAAAGCAATATCAAATTTCTTGAAAGGTATTCTGCTTTTGACTTCTTTCCCATTCATCTCAATAAGACTGATTCTATTACTCAAATGATTACTTACAATATTCTTTTGAGCGAGTTCAAAAAGTGAGGGTTGGACTTCTATGGCAGTTATAGAAATTTGAGGGAGTTTTGCTGCAAGAAGAATAGCTATAATGCAGGATCCTGTGCCAAATTCAAATGCTGTGCCAGAAAAACTAATTCCAATATTTTCAAGAATAATATTCAGTAGAATTAAAGAATCCTCTGAACTACGATACCCCTTTTTATTTTGTAAAAGTTTTAGATTTTTATATTGGAGAGCGTCCAAAGTGTAGTTTTTCGCACTAAGAATTTCCCGGTTTTGTTTTTTGTCTCTGATTTTTATCATTTCAATTAAATATAATTCAACTTTTTTTTAATTAAGAAGTTTTTCAATTTGATTAAATATAGTCAAGTTTTGGGGTTTTTAATTTTGATTATTGCAAAAAATGAGAATTTTCGCTATGTAAGTATTTGCTATATACCTTTGTTGTGATATAGAAAAAAATAGATTAAAAAAGGGTCTGACTAAAACTCTGCCAATTTTGACTGATAGTCAGACCACTTTTATACTTTAGTAATAGTTATATTATCGCAGCATCAGAATCTTACTTATTTCAGATTTATATTTATCTGTTTCCATACGATAGAAATAAATCCCATTGGATAACTGTATACCTCTGTTATCTTTACCACTCCAAATAACCTTATCTTTTCCAGTTAAATCTCCAAACCGCTTTACCAATTGACCTTTTACATTATAAATCTTTATCTGTGATAATCCGTGTAAATCTGTGGCTGAAAAAGAGATTGTAGTTGAACTATGCATCGGATTTGGATAGCAGCACAACGAAATATCTGATTCTGAACCCAGGTCTTCATCTCCCTTGCCATAATAGGGTATCTCTTCTACTATACTTGAATAAGGAATAAAATTAGCCTTGATAGTTGTAAGTTCCATTTCAGAAATATCTTCCTTCCCAATTTCAAACTCTACAACTCCTTCCTCATCTGTAAATCCTCTTAGGAATATCTCATTACCTTCTGATATCAAATTACATCTTACATTGCTTACAGGATTTTCTTCTTTATCTAACACCCAAAAAACAGCCAGTTCTTCATTTTCAGATTTTAATCTATATACATTAAATACCCGGGCTTTTTCACTCCAAATTTGCATACTCGGGTCACCAAATAAGACATGAGAAAGAATAAGATCTCTTGCACAATTTGAGCCCCCATATTGATAAATATATTGATGACATTCCACACAGTTTTCTCCAATACGATACATCTCATTATCAAATATAAAATCCATGAAATCTTCTACTGAATGGCGAGTTGTATAAGGAAATTCAAGGAATGATGAGGCATATAAAGCAACAGCACCATCAGGACTATTTATAAACTCTGCTCCTACACACTCTGCAGGAAAATACACATAATTGGTGTCTATCATAGCGAAAAGATTACCTCTACAAGAACTACTCCAGAACAGATAGGGATTTGTATTTGATAGATAGGGTGGCAAATATTCATAATATTCAGGTGCATGATAGGGTAGGTTACCAACTAGACAAATTGTATCATTAATTGTGACTATATTTGTATTTTCAAAAGGTGGAAGACCCATAGGAGGCGGAGGTCCTGGATATGAATTTGCATTACACATTATATTGTAGGCACCAATACACTTCCTATGACCATGAGCCACATTAAATAGAAAACTAAAATTATTGCTTGCTATTGCCTCTCCCCATAAAACTCCAGGTCGGATTGTATCTCCTGGCTCTGCATGATATAAGTCCTCTTCATAAGTATAGGCAATGTCCGTATTGATATGTTCAGCAATCCTGTTTATTATATAATTTCCACCCGTATCATAAGGAATCTTCGCAAGATTCTGTGCAATTAAATGATATTTCTCAGAATAATTACCATTGTAACGATAGGCAATATATTTATTGATAAAATTCTGTACCTCTTCTGGCGTATCTGCAGGGATTCTGCCAACATATAAATCAGCTTCAAAATTTACCTCATCATCAGATACCCAGTCAGAAAGAACATTACAAAAATAATAATCAGTAGGGAATTCTGAACCATAGCCCTCTATACAACTTTCAGCCCATTGATGATAATATGGATTCCATATCATTTTAGGCATAATTACTGATGCATCTCCACCAATCAAAACATATTTAAGATTTGGATTTCTCTCCTTTCTTGTTTTTAAATACTGCCTTATCTCCTGCGGGGTATTCCCTGTCTGTAAAATAGATACCACTTGGGTCTTTATCCCTTCTCTATTTTTTATTGTAGCAAATTCAAGAAAATCCTGTTCTAATTCCGCATTTGTAATGATTATCATATCATAAGGTATCTTATTTTCTCCTTTTGTAGTAGTTTCAGGATATTCTTGCTTTTTTATTGTAGGCTTAAAGTTCTCTGCATGCTCAATAAACTGCTCTATCTCTTCAGGATTATCAAATATTTTGCTTAATTCTTCTCTTAATCCCTTCTCATAATCTTCCTTTGGACCAGCAAATAAACAGATAAAAGTAAAGGTGAAGGTTAAGATTATAGTTGAGATTATTAGTATTCTATTTTTTCTTTTCATAATAGACCTTCCTTTTCCCGATTAATTAGTCTCGTTTAAGCACCGAGCCTGACCAAATCGGGATCCCGTTAAAACGGGACTTTTTTTATCTTATTAATAACATTCTTTTTGTATCAATAACTTTGTTGCCATTTACTAATTGATACAGATAAATACCACTGGACAGTTGGTTGCCACTTTCGTCTTTTCCATTCCAGACAATCGATGATTGATGATTATCTATTGATACCTGCTTTATCAATTGCCCTTTGATATTATATATCTTTATCTCTGTGCTCTTAGCCCCGAGTTCACGGGGCTGAAGAAAAAAAGAAATTGTTGTAGAACTGTGAAATGGATTGGGAAAATTAGGTTTGAGTTCATTTATAAAAGATATACTATTATCTTCGACTGAAGCCCCTACAGGTGGTATATGGTAGAAATCACAACTGACTAAGTTTGGATTTTCGTCATAAAACCAATAAACTCTTACATCATTATAAGGCCCTCCTACATCAGGGTCATGGGAACTTAATCTAGCCCAATTATATTCATCACCAACTCTGGCAAATACAGCATGTTTCCAAAGATTATCCGCTTCATTATATATAGCAGGATCTCCTTTTACAAACCAATCTGGTTCTTGAGGCCAATCATCTTCTGATAAACGTTCATAAAGAGTTACATCTTGATAATTCATTAAATGAATGTGTAAATGATCACAGTATGGAATACAACCGTAATCATCTACACCCCCACCATATCCATCCCAACCTGCAGATAAATCCAATCCACCTTCTTTCAAACATTGGGAGACAAAATTTGCACAGTCACCGTTTCCAAATGGTGGTGAATAATTATCATAATCTTGCAGGTTTCTTCCATCCCACCATTCGTCTGCATAGGCGACTGCAGCATCGGAATCATAATTTCGCATAGAGTTTTCCAATTTGTCATCAGGAGGAACTTCTATATTGAAGTAACTTTTTAGTATTGTTCTGATATATTGTCGTACGTACGGACTCTTGTCATTAAGCATACCTTTTATTAACTGGAGTGAGGTTGCATCACCAATCTCAGCTAAACCCCTTACTGCTGCACTCCGAATATGCTTATCACTATGCGTCAACATTTTTTTTAGCCTAGGAAACGCATCTTCACAGTATCCCAATTCAGCCAATCTAATTGCAGCACCAACAGCGACCTGAGGATCCTCATCATTCATGGCTTTTCGTAGATTTTGGATTGCTCTTTTCGTTCCAATGTCTTTTAACCCTTGATTAATAGCAAGACGAGTTCTTCTATCTCCAAACTTCCATAGATCCTCAAGCACAGGTATACAATAGGTAGTATCACCTAAAAAGACGAGGGCTAAAGCTGATCTTAGCTGAACTTCTTCCACAAAATCGTTCATAGCTTCTATTAGGACAGGTTGAGATTCAATTGATTCTAATGTTGCCAATGATGTAGCACATTGTGCTCTTACATTGCTTGCCGGGTCTTCCAATAATAACTTTTCCAAATAAGGTACTACCTGCTCATCCTGGCTGCACCCTAACTGCATAGCAGCTATCTGGCGCCTATATCTACTTGTATCAGATAATGTCTCTATCAAGCCGGGCACATTAGGAGCTATATCCTTTCTTGCTTGCTCCTTCAAATGCTCCGATCTTTCATGAAATCTTTTTAGTCGAGCTCTTTTTAAACTATCCAAATAGGTGCTATCCGGCTCATCGGTAGGTACTTTTCTTTCATTCCCGCCAGCAATACAGGGAATCGCAATAGTCAAACATATAAGTAAGCTTACTGACATCAATACTATCTTTTTCATGGTTATCTCCTCTTTTTAGTCATTTTTTTATCTTTTTATTCTTAACAATATTTTTTTGGTATAACACCAAAATTCCTATCCTATAAGTTAACATAACCCATTTGTCCCGTAAAAGACTAAACCTTTAACGGGATTTTCCCTAAATTCATGCAATTCCATTTAGATGTTTTAAAATTTTCTTGCCAAATTTTTTTTATCAGGAACTCAGGGAAAATTATAAAGAAGTTAGTTATTATAGCTGATATGGATAAATCCAACAGGAAATTTAATCACCATTCTCATCTTTTCCATCCGACATAATTGAATTTTCCACTTTCTTTTCAATTAAATTAACGACCAAATTTGCCTTTCATAAGCATTGTTTTAATTTAATACAACCTATCGAGAGGTTTAATAGTATTATAATTCAAATCTTTAAAACCTTTCGTAAAATAATTATATCTATAGGGTAAAATAACTTTATCACCGGGAAAGCATCTACGAGCAGGAATAGAATCAACAATAGTAAATTCAAGTTTAAAATCGTTTTTTTTATATGAATTTACCAGGACATCTTTTACATCGGTTTTAATTCTTGGAAGAGAGACAATAGTAACCGCATAAATATCAGAATATACTTCTGCTGAGAAATGTCCCAGAGAATCTGTCTGAATATAAGTTAGCTGATGTTTTGCAGAAAGAAAAGATAATTCAAATGATTCAATTTCATGATTCATAATTTTTACTTCTCCAGAAATCTCAAATTTTTCATCAGGTTTAACAAAAGTCTTTACATAATCAGCATAAGGAATGGTTTGTGAAAAGCTATACAAGTATGGATAGAATCCTTCTTCTTTATAAGGTTTTATCTCTGAAATAGTTTTATATGTTATTGAACCAAAATAAGAAGCATACATTGGAGTATTAAATAAGGTAACATAATCTTCTGTTATCTCTATTGGATATGAATATCCATTTCTTTCTGTAAGTAGCAAAGCACTAGGGCTATTATCAATGTCTATAAAAACTAAGATTTCCTTTTGTTTTGCTGTATACTCAATAAATGCTTCTTCATCTAAATAAATTATTGGAATGAATTCGAGTTTAGGGAATTCCCCTTCTCGAATTTTAACTATTTTAGGCCCATTTACATCTTTAAGTATTTTCTTTTTCTGATTTTCAGAAGCCATATAACTTTTTACTGTTTCTACAGATATTTTGTATTCTCCTTCAGGTAGCCAAGAAGAAAATTCACCATTACTTTCAGTGAAAAAACTCTCAACATTATATCTTCTTTTTGTTTCTGGATGCTTAAATATTACAGAAACAATGTATATTGAATCAACATGACAAAATCCTTTTAACATTCCTTTATGTTCGGACTTCCAATCTAAAAGTAACTTATCAATACGCTTTTCTTGTAAATATGTATTATCATCACGAAGTCCACAAATTTCAATCTTGTCGCTTAACTTATTTTTTAACTTTTTTACTAACTTTACTGGAGCTGTTGTAGCAATATACTGGTCGTTACCTGTAATTAGTTTTACTTTCTTTTTATTTATAAATTTTTTCACATGCTTTTTTGTATCTTCATCATATTTTATAAATGTAGTAGTCATTTCAGTATTATTTTCAATATAAGTTTTATAGTGCCAATCAGAGATATCATCAGCTAATAAAACTGAAGGTAAAAGTAAAATAATAATTAAAATCTTTCTTAATATCATAATATATACATTATGTTTAAAAATTCTTATTAATATTAATATAAAATCTTTATACATACTTATTAGTCTTTAAATTTTCTTGCCAAATTTTTTTCATATTTTTAAAATTTTATTTCCATCGTAAAATGTCTAATCCTATCAAAAAAAGATTTGATCGCAAGTGCAGAATAAAAATTCAAATTAATAAAAAAAGTAATAACCTAACCTTTGATTTCTTAGAAATTGTTATTTTTTTTAAAAATAAATCTATTTGCAATCAAGTTTATTGTCTGTATGCCCGAATCCACCAGCATCTCTTTCTGTTTTGCTTAAAGAAATACTTTCTTCTAAAACTGTATCTTCAACCTTTGAGAAAACCATTTGAGCGATTCGCATATTTGGTTTTACAATAAAATCTTCATCACCAAAATTAAAAGCTATTATCTTAACTTCTCCTCTATAATCAGAATCGATAGTGCCTGGAGAGTTTAAGATTCCTATTTTATGATTAATTGCCAGACCACTTCTTGGACGAATTTGTGCTTCATATCCTTGAGGAATTTCTAAAGAAAAACCAGTTGGTATTAAAGCAACATCCTTAGGCAAGATTACCACATCTTTTGCTAAATTGGCAAATATATCATATCCAGAAGAATGGGGAGTCATCTTTTGAGGTAATTTTGCAGTTTTGGATAATCTCCTTATTTTTACTTTAATCATCAGAATTCTCTGGTGGCAATGTAAACACAAATCTTTTTCAAAAATTCAGCCTTAGGACCATAATAAGAGATAATATTTTGTGCTTTGCTCTGTAACTCTTGAGCTTTCTCCTTTGCTTTTTCTATGCCATATATTTTAGGGTAAGTAGCTTTCCCTCTCTGAGCATCAAGTCCTGTTTTCTTACCCATCTTTTCTTCAGAACCTTCTACATCAAGAATATCATCACTTATTTGGAAAAGCAGTCCTAAGGTTTTACCAAATTCTGTTATCCTTTCTAAATCATCTTCACCTGCTTCAGCCATAATCGTACCAAAACGAACAGCTGTAGTAATCAACTTTGCAGTTTTATTCATATGAATATAATCAAGGATTTTTGGTGAGACATATTTTCCTTCACTATCAATATCAACTATTTGACCCGCAATTAACCCGGTATCCCCAGTTGCTTCTGCGAACTCCTTTAATAACTCAACTTTAACTTTAGATTTTACATCAATTGTAAGCAGAATCTTAAATGCTTCAACAATTAATGCATCTCCAGCAAGTGTTGCAATATCCTCCCCAAACTCTATATGGCAGGCAGGTTTCCCCCTTCTGAGATCATCATTATCTATATCTGGCAAATCATCATGTATTAATGAATAAGTATGAATCAACTCAATTGCAGCAGCAACAGGTAATATTTTTTTATCCATATGTCCAAAAAGTTGATATGTAGTAATTGTCAGATACGGACGGATTCTTTTGCCACCAGCAAAAAGAGTGTAACGCATTGCTTTATGTATAATTTTTGGATACTCGTCCTTCCGCGGTAAAAATCTATCAATTATAATATTGACTAATTCTCTTTTCTCCTTAACATCTTTTTTGAGACGCATCATTTTGGTCATTACTATTCTCCTGAAAAAAAATTTACGCTTTTACATTTAGTCAAAATCAGGCAAAATTATTACTGAGTGCATAAAACTATTTGCATCTATTTTCAATAATGATATTAAATAAAAGTGGAGTGCTGAAACGAGTCCTTCCGATATATCGGAAGGGCGAACTTTCAGCATATTGGCATCTGCGAAAAGTTCATTCCGATAAATCGGAACTCGTTTTCGCACTCCGCTACTATCCGTAGAAATAAAGTAACCTATATTATGCTTCTAATAGTAACTTTACTCCGTTTACGCTTCTTTGACTTCACTTAGTAAGGAAATCTTATTTTCTATCTTCTTTAATCTTTCAGAACAAAGCTTGATTAATTTAATGCCTTCTTCATAATATTCTAAAGATTTTTCAATATCAACATTCCCCTC